>CAZIVV010000132.1:0-70301 GCA_964542775.1 uncultured Desulfomonile sp. | reverse complement strand
TGGTATCTGGTCACGCCGGAAGCCGCTTTTAGCCTTTTAGGGACCGAGGTGTGGACCACCTTTTCTCAATACAGCCTTAGTGTAATTCCACTATTTGTGTGGATGGGACAGATCTGTTTCTATTCTGGAGTTAATGAGAGTCTTTATAACACTGCGTATAAGTGGATGGGCAGGACACGCGGCGGATTGGCCATGTCTACCATAATGGCCTGTGGAGGATTTGCCGCGATATGCGGCTCCAACACAGCCACTGCAGCGACAATGACAGCGGTTGCCTTACCTGAAATGCAAAAGAAAAATTACGATCCACAACTTAGCTCAGCGTCAATAGCCTGTGGATCAACATTGGGCGCGGTAATACCGCCGAGCGTAGTCCTGCTGGTTTACGGTATTTATACGGAGCAATCAATCAGCAAGCTTTTCTGGGCGAGCGCAGTTCCTGGCTTGTTACTAACGGGCCTTTTCTGTTTGACCGTATACATTATGTGCCTTGTAAAACCTGACATAGGTCCTGGGGGACCGGCAACCACGTTTGTAGAAAAAATAAAATCATTGCCTGGCGCGCTCGAAATGATATTCCTCTTCTTTCTGGTCATGGCTGGTTTATTTTTCGGGGTTTTCACGCCTACAGAAGCTGGAGCCGCTGGAGCGTTTTTTGCTCTTGTTGTGGCTCTTGTCAGAAGGAAACTCAGCTGGAATGGTTTTGTTCTTTCAATAATGGACTCGCTGAAGGTTGCCTGCATGATAATAGTGATTGTCACAGGCGCTATTATTTTTGGACGTTTTCTGACACTGAGTGGGCTACCATCCGAGATAACCGAATTGGCGTCAAAGCTTCCGGTTCAGCCTTGGGTCATCATGGCCATAATCCTGTTAACTTATGGAATAGCCGGCTGTGTTATGGACGCTCTGGGGTTTCTGCTGGTTTCAATACCGATCTTCTTCCCTCTGGTGGTTCAGATGGGTTACGATCCAATCTGGTTTGGAGTCACATTGACGGCAGTAACAACAATGGGAGCGGTTACGCCTCCTGTAGGCATATCAGCATACGTTGTTTCAGGTATGAGCAAGACGATACCGCTTGCTACTGTGTTCAAAGGCGTAATGTGGTTCATGCCTGCTTATATCGTCCTGGTTGTTTTGCTGATAGCGTTCCCGGGCATAGTGCTATGGCTCCCTACTTTTGTTAATTAGGGATGGCATTGGCCGGACAGTCGAGCCGACCTGGTGAGCTGGCAGAAAAATGAACTTTGAGCCTTTACGAATATTATGCCTGTCATGACGAATTTCGACAGACTCACTGATTGGTGAGCCTAGGCATAGGCCCCATGATTCGGACTCCAAAATTCAGCAGCAAAACCAGATATGCGCTTAGCATCACCAGCGCCGCAACGTGAACATTTGTGAACTGACTTAGAATTTCAAAGCCGGCGAAAAGGAAAACAGCCAGAGATAACGGGAGGAGAAAATCCTTGAAAGCTATGATTTTCAGGTAAAATCTGCAAAACGAGAAAGTCAGGGTTGTGGTCACCAACTTGGTGAGGATGATTACCAGGCAGCCTCCTTTAAGGCCCAGAGAGGCTACCAGGAAGTGATTGAAAGCGAGGTTACATATTGTGGCCACTGCCTGGATTGCAAGCAACAGCTTTGCTGAACCGGCAACCATCATCACGTATGAAAACAGATTATTTTCAAATGACAGTATTATGGTCCAGACCAGATACTGTTGCATCCACACGGCGTCCTTATATTCAGGGGGGTATATTATCCCGATGATGAGCTCACTTTCCGCCGACAACAGGAAAATGATCGGGAAGGCGAAAGCCATTAGCCACTGAGCGTTGCTCCTGACAAGTTTTTGGGCTTCCTGCTTCTGTTTCCACCACATTCCGGCAAGCAGGGGGAAAATTACCCATCCAAGAAATTGTTCAGAGGCCAGGACTGATACCGTATCGACTATGTTCCAGGTTGCGCTGTAAAAAGCCACACCGGTAACGCCTGCGTATTTTTCCAAATAGAAGATATTGGTCTTATTGTAGATTATCCCGAGGATCTCTATCAGGGCAAAAACTATTGATGCCTCGAACATTTGTTTGACCAGCGGCCATTCGGGCAGGATGAAAATCCTTAACGAGTAGTCCTTGATGTAGGCTGAGAGAGCGAGGGAAATCCTGATAATGGATGAAATCAATTTGAAGAGGCTTATGATTACGGGCCCAAACCCGAGAGCAGCGGTTCCGAACGCATATACATAGGACACTATGGAGGCCAGAATTTTTATCTGGGCTTCGCGAGCCTGAAATCCCCTAACCCTGAGGTCTGCAAAAAAAGTATCGGCGATTGCCTCAGCCGCGAAGCCAACGGACATCGCAATCAGAACAGCAGATAGATCCCATGAAAGACTCCGTTGCCATGCTATGAAAAAAACTCCCATAAGAGCCGGAATCAACAAGGCAAGCTTGATCAGGAAAACGCGGTTTATTATCGAAGGAGTTTGTTCTTTCGAAGATGCGCCCAACTCCGAAACAAGAGGATAATACAACCCGAACTGCACTACGGTGAACACAATGCTTCCAGCCGCAAGCGCATACATGATCTGACCGTAATCGGAGGCATTGACCCATGCCAGATAAAGGAAAAAAAGGCCACCTACAGCGCCATCTACGCCTTGTGCCGACAAGAGGCTTACAAAACGGCTTATAATTCCGGACTGCGACAAACGCTCCGGGTTCTGCTTGTTGTCATTGGGCATATGAGGATTTTGAACTTTCCTGGGAGAATCTTTTGTGCTAGCCGAGTCAAGATAACATCTGCCCCGCATCCTTAAAAGAAAAAACACCAGAAATGAAATTTATCAATTAATTGACAGGATTTAGAAAAATAGTCTTTCTCTGGTCTCTGTTGATGAATTCTCTGGCAGGTTTTTGTATACTATAAGGCTAGACTTGATCGATTCAAGAGGCTCTTGTTTTGAAATTACACGACCTGATAACAATGTGCTGGCGTTCGGTGCTCCGAAACAGACGTCGATACAAGGCGGTCATGGCTGGTATCGCAGTGGGCGCGGCAGGTTTTATTATAGTCCAGACCATGGGTGATTCTGTCGAGAAGAAGATGGGAGAGCACCTGGAGTTGCTGGGAGAAGCGACAGTAATGAAAGCGCAGTGGCGCAATGATGACAATTATCATCCCGGCGAATATTACATGTCTGACGTTAAAAAACTTAAAGAGATACCTCACGTAATGGCAGTGGCTCCGGTAGTATCATTGCATGCGGTGGACGCATTTTTCAGGTCCAATGAATGGAGTCCGGGCCTCATAGGTATTGACCATGAATTCTGGACCACTCAAACAGCGACCCTGGCTCAGGGTAGGCTCATAGGGCCGACGGACATAGTGGGTAGGAAGATGGTGTGTGTCGTCGGTGAAAATGTGGTGAAACATCTGTTGAAGCTGGAGAACCCGGTAGGGCAGGTGGTCGGGATAGGTAGCCTGAAATTTGAGATAATTGGTGTACTTGGCGGGATCCAGAACAATGATCTGCAAAGGATGATAGTTCTACCAATAACGACGGCTCAGAGTCTTTTCCCGGGACTGTACTGGATACGTGAAATTTATCTGCGAGTTGACGATTGGAATCATGTTGAGCCCGTTCGGGATGAGGCTCTTCGAGTGTTGCGGGAATCACGGCCGGGTTATGAGAGCGGTTTGGAACTGATTTACTATCCACGCCGACTGGAAAAGGTCAAATCAACGGTCTGGCTTGTAAAAATGTTCATCTACTCTGCTCTGGCCGTGACGGTAGTCCTGGGAGGCCTTGGAATTACCTCGGTCATGCTTGCGGCCATTCAGGATCGGACCCGCGAAATTGGTCTCAGGAAAGCTTTGGGAGCCAAGGAAGAGATTATATTACTGCAGTTTCTTGTAGAAGCTGTTCTGATAAGTTTGATAGCCGGCATGATCGGGGTGGGTCTTGGAATATTTTTCGTCAATTTTCTCAAGGAGCCCCTGGGCGTGGAGATTTCCAGGGCAGTGCTAACACTGAGTGTTTTCATGGGCCTGTTCTTTACCCTGCTTCTGGGTATTATCTCAGGCATATACCCGTCCTTGAAAGCCAGCAGGATGGATTCGGTCACCGCCATGAGATTTGAATAGGATGACATGAAAATATCGACCGACTTTTTTCGGAAATATATACGGCGCCTATACGGGATTTTGATCGAACCACTTGTTAGTTCTAAAAATAGTCCACATTTTGATGCCCTGGGAGTTTCGCTCGGCCTGTTCGCAGGTTTCCTCATTCCGGTAGGCGGTCAGTTGGCCTTTCTCGGTTTGATGAGAATCTTTGTTAAATTCAACCTGATAGTTGGTGGCGCCTTCACTCTGGTAAGTAATCCGCTCAACATGATTCCTCTTTACTATGGCTATTATCTCATGGGGAGCCTCATCTTGGGGAAACCCGAGCACCTGATCGAATTCAGTTCATTTGAAATGATAATGGATCCAATTCTGAATTCGGGAAATTCCTGGGAGTCCCTGAACGGTTTTCTTGATTTGGGTAAGGTTTTTCTTGTTCGGTGGCTTTTGGCGGCGGTGATATTGTCTACGGTTTCCGGGTTGTTTGGTTATCTGATAACCTACAGGATTCAGAAACGCAGGATCATGGCTGCAGCCATTTCCATGGACAGGGAATATCATGATCTGGCCAGAAAGCTGAAAACAAAACATGAACAGTCCTAATGGCTCAAACATGCATGTAACTGTCGTTTTAAAACGTAATGGTGTCAGGTCAGAATAATGCCGCTGATTATCAAGGCGCTCAGACTTATTCTAGCCATCTCTCTAAGTTATCCCCGACTAGTAATTGCGGCTTTCATCGTAATGTCGATCCTGGGTTATTCCTGCGCCCCAAAGATTGTTATCAGCTCGAATCTGATTTCCGGCGTAGGTGACACCAATTCAATTATCAGCGTAACCAAGGAAAACGGAGAAATATTTGGTGAGCAGGACTCACTAATAGTAGTTGTGGAATTCCCGGAGCCACCTGGAGCTGATCGTCTCGAATTCATCTCGAAACTTGCAGACGCAGTGTCAGGGCTTGAAGGGGTTCGTCGAGTTCGTTACAGATGGTTGGATCCCGAGGATTATGAACATATTGCCATGCTGTTTAGCCATTTCCTTCTAGGAATGAATGAACGTGAACGTCAACAGGTCCAAGAGATATTTAGCCCCGCTGGAATAGAGGATTCGATCCGAAGGACTACCAACCGACTTTTTCTTGTGGAAAATCCTTATCTTCAAAAAAGGATACTGCAAGACCCTCTGGAACTGGGACAATTCGTTTCATCGGCAATGGAGCGCCGCGTTGGAGCCGTAAGCCTTGGTGACACCTATCTTCTGATCGGCAGTCCAGACAGCACGGTCTATCTGATACAGGTAACTCCTGATTTTGCGAGCGCAGATCTTGTCAAAGGCAAAGCTTTGATTAACGATGTTAGAGCTTGCCTCCGCAAGGAGATAGAAAAGTTGTCCACGCAGATCTCCGTTCCGGGCTTAAAGTCTGGAGATCTCAAATGGTTCCTGACGGGCAAAACGGTCTTTCATCATGAATCGGACACCATATTTGACGCCGAGACATTCCGGATACTGACATTTTCCTTTTGCATGGTCTTGGGGCTCATGATTGGGGTTTACCGCAGCGGTTTTTCGGGTCTTGTGCTAATGGCTCCAATAGCGGCTGGAGTCGGTCCAAACTACGGAGTAATTTATCTAAGTTATTCGGAAGTAAACCCTGTTGTGATGGGGGCCACAGGGGTTCTTTTCGGTCTCGGGGCTGATTACGGGGTGCATCTCTGGAACCGGTTCCGAGAGGAAATTGACAAGGGGGGATCACCCGAAAAGTCAATCAGGCTTGTTTATGAACAGACCGGACCCCCAGTGGCGCTTGGCGCTCTCACAAGCATTCTGGCTTTCCTGTGCCTATGCATATCTGAACAGCCGGCAATGGCTCAATTTGGGTACGTTGGGGCGGTAGGCCTTGCTTTGACCTTCTTGTCGACAGTGTTTCTGATTCCAGCTTTTGTTCTTATTCTCAGCAGGTTTAAGGTTGACCGGTTCCCGAGGATGAATGTTTCCTTGAAAGGTCTGTCAGGATTTTACAGGAGGGGTCCGGTTACCATAATAGTAATTTCTGGAGTGGTTATTTGCATCAGCCTTCTTTCCAGCGCTCGAGTATCCTATGAAAAAGACTTGTACAAGGTTTTTCTGGCGCGTGACATGGAGTCAATGTCGGTCTCGAATATGATTTCAAAGAAATTCCGTTCAAATTTTTCACAGCCGACCTTGCTGTCATTTGACACAGATGATTTTGAAACAGGACTCCTCATTCAACGAAGACTGGACTCTATTCTGGAGAACTTGATGGGTCAGGAAGGCGAGATAGCCTCTTTTGACTCAATTTCGTATCTGGTGTCACCAGAATCGGTGAGAAAATTAAACGAAACGGAATTGGCTAAAATTGAGGCCAATTGGCCAAATTTACAAAAAGCTTTCCAGTCGGCGGTCAACAAAAGTGGATTGTCTGAAGAAGCTATCCAGATCATGAGAAGATCTTTCGACGGAACGGCTGAACTCCTTGGAAAGATGGTCTCTAATCCGGACCAGATCCTGACAGAGGATGTCACCATAGAACGGTCGTGGTATAGTGCCGAGATAAGGGGTAAATACCGCTTCCTAACGAAGTTGAGGTACGCCGAAAATGTGACAAACCCCAAAATGCTTAAGGAAGCGGACCATAAGATTCTTGAATCCCTGAAGTCTTTGCCTGTTGAAGTATCGATCAGTGGTCCGAGGCAGGTCATGGAAGAAATATTGTCTGGACTGGTGACCGAACTCATAAGGCTTGCGCTCTACGTGTTGGTTGCTGTCATAATATTCTTTTTCACCCTGTTTCATAGCCCTCTGGGAGTAGCTCTGAGCCTGATTCCCATGACAGGGGCTTTTTGTCTTACCTTGGGAATCATGGGGTTTGCAGGCTACGGTCTGCCTTTTTCGATTGTCGGAGTAGCTCCCCTGATTTTTGGTCTTGGAATGGATAACGGAGTTCATCTTGTCATGGGAAGTCTTGGGGAAGATGGCTCCAACGTGGCTGAAGCTATGGAACGTGTGACCGGTCCCATAATTTTCACTTCTCTCACCAATGTGATGGGTTTTGTTTCGATGATCACTTCGAAGCATTATTCGATGGAATTTCTAGGATGGGCAATGGTAACGGGAATGACCTCATCAGTATTACTAACACTGTTAACCTTGCCCTCAATTTTGACTCTACTGGAAAATCGACGGGTTTTGGGAATCAATGCCGCACCCAGATAAAAAAAGTCTTGATCTGCCCTAGTCAATGGGTAAAATTTTTCGTCTGATTGGGCAAATGTTTTGAAACATTGATGGAAACGGTCCGGCTTGTAAAAACGAGAATATCCTCTCATGTTTATTGACATTCTTTGTCAAGGCGGCTAATTTGAAAAGGTTAGCGTTTACTAGTGACAAGATACATAATTCCAAGCTCCAAGGGGACCCCATCATGAGAATAATCAACATGGACCACGTTGCGGCTTCACCGCTATTGCCGGAAGTGGTGGAAACCATGATCCCTTTCCTGAAGGAAAAATACGGCAATCCCTCGAGTATGCATAGCCTCGGGGAGGAAGTCACTGAGGCTATTGATGAATCTCGTGAAAAAGTCGCAAATCTGATCAACGCGAAACCAACGGACATAATTTTTACATCTGGTGGGACAGAGTCGAACAACTGGGCTCTAAAGGGCGTGATGAATGCCAGCAGATCACGTGGAAATCACCTGATTACATCATCGATCGAGCATTTCTCCATCATGCATGCCATAAAGGCTCTTGAAAAAAGCGGTGTTGAAGTCACCAGGCTTCCAGTTGATAAATTCGGTTTCGTAGACCCAGACGACGTGAAAAAAGCCATAACTCCTCAAACCGTCCTCATCTCGGTAATGCATGCCAACAACGAAATTGGAACCATAGAGCCTGTTTCTGAAATTGGAAAGATAGCCCGCGAGCGTGGCATCCCGTTTCATACAGACGCCGTAGCCACCGTTGGTGTAATTCCGGTCGACGTTCAGGCCATGAATGTGGATTTGTTGTCATTGGCTTCCAACCCGATGTACGGGCCGCATGGTGTGGGGGCGCTGTATGTAAAAAAAGGAGTTAAAATATCTCCTCTTCTCGATGGTGGAATCCAGGAAGGCGGACTGAGAGCCGGCACAGAAAATGTTCTGGGAATAGTCGGTATGGGGAAAGCCGCAGAAATTGCAGTACGGGACATGAGATCAAGGTTTGACCACCTGATTCCTTTGAGAGACAAATTGATAAATGAGATTCCCCAGGTCATAGAGGAAGTAGATCTTGTGGGTCATCCAACTCAAAGGCTTCCAGGAAACGCCAGCCTCACTGTAAAATATGTCGAGGGTGAGTCTATGCTACTGTTTCTGGACATGGAGGGAGTTAAAATTGCCAGTGGCTCCGCATGCATTTCCCGTTCACTCAAGGTCTCACACGTAATGCTTTCTATGGGAATAGACGCTGGCACGGCTCAGGGATCACTTTTATTCACACTGGGATCTGACAATACTATGGAAGATGTTGACGATGTGCTTCGGGTGCTTCCTCCTATCGTTCAGCGCCTCAGGGAAATGTCTCCACTTTACAAAAAAACGGCTAAATCCAAAACGATTTGAAATCATCATATATGATAGAATGACCGGCGATTTGTTCGCCATGAATATTACGTAAAAAGCCGGTGTTCCCGTTTCTGTAATCGAGATGTGACACCCGGTGGAGAGTAAAGATGTATAATGAAACAGTGATGGAGCACTTCAAAAATCCCCGGAACGTGGGTGAAATAGCTGATGCCGATGGCGTGGGCAGTGTAGGAAATCCTGCATGCGGTGACATAATGGAGTTTTATATCAAGGTTAAAGATGATGTGCTGGAAGATGTAAAATTCAAGACTTTTGGCTGCGGCGCGGCCATAGCTGTTTCCAGCATGGTAAGTGAAATGGCCAAGGGTAAAACTCTGGAAGAAGC
The DNA here is from genome assembly GCA_964542775.1 of uncultured Desulfomonile sp. Taxonomy (GTDB): domain Bacteria; phylum Desulfobacterota; class Desulfomonilia; order Desulfomonilales; family Desulfomonilaceae; genus CAITZA01. The sequence goes on along the minus strand of CAZIVV010000132.1, from coordinate 61,188 downwards.
CATGCAAATATCCAACAAATCTGTAATAGATGCTTTGGAAGGTCTGCCCAAGAAAAAGCACCATTGTTCAAATCTTGGAGCCGACGCGTTGCATAGGGCCATCGAAGATTACTATGCAAAAATCAAAGGCGCTGGATCTGAAAAACCTGTAGACGGTCCTGAAGTCTGTTCATGTCCCGTGTGTGACGTCCATGATGCTGAAGAGGCCCCTTACTGCGCTTCTGTATGTGAGAGATCCTCCAAATAGTCGTGATGGATATCATGATCTTGAGAGAGGGAAGCCAAAAAAGTGGCTTCCCTCTGCTGTTACTGGATGTTGATAAGGGCTCCGTCATCCCCTACCGGCATCAATAATCAACAAGTTCCAGGCAAAGTCCGCAGGCCGGAGCTTTCCCAATGGCGAGTGACCTGTCCTTAGACTCAAGTATCACCCTCATCTGACTTGGGCTAATTTCGCGCTTGCCCACGCGTATCAGCGAAGCGACAATAGTTCTGACCATGTACCTGAGAAATCCGGAACCACGGATAGTGAACAATAGGAGTTTTTTGTCGTTATTGATAGTCCACTGAGCGGAATAAATTTGACGCACAGTGGAGGGTGTTCCATCTGTAGGGCTTCCGAAGGCTGCGAAATCATGGGTTCCAATAATAGCTGTGGAAGCCTGTTTCATAAGATCCACGTCAAGTTTCTGAGGGATGTGACAGGAATAAAATCTGTGAAATGGAGATTTGCATGGCTCATTGAAGACAGAATAAACGTAGGTCTTGGACGTAGCAGAGTGCCTTGCGTGAAAATCGGATGGAGCTTTTTCAAGGCGGGACACGGCGATATCCCGTGGTAGCAGAGAATTCAATCCTTTTTGCAGTTTCTGAATATCATGTCGCCAAGTTAAGGAGAAATGCGCGACCTGTCCAATTGCATGAACCCCAGAGTCAGTTCTGCCAGCGCCGTAAACCCGGGTATGAGTTTGCGCTAACTGTGACAGAACCCTCTCAATTTCTCCCTGAACGGTAGGCATATCTGGCTGAAACTGCCAGCCACAATAAGATGTCCCGTCATACTGAATGACTGCTTTAAGTTTTTCCATAACGGGTTATCTTTGCCTGGAGGGATCACTGCTTTTTTTGAACAACGGACCGTTAATCGAGTTTGGATCCTGGGATTATTTACCCCGTTCATCCCGTGATTGTTTTACCATATCAATAAAATATCGGTGGAGTCGATCATCCGGGGTGAGTTCAGGGTGAAAAGACATCGCAATCCGATAACCCTGTCTTACTGCTACTATCCGTCCATCCTTGACCCGCGACAACACTTTTACCTCGGGCCCAACATTTTTTACCACGGGGGCCCTAATGAAAACACCCGGAAAGGCTGGACCCTGAAGCCCTTCAATTACCAGATCCTGCTCAAAACTTTCGACCTGTCTTCCGAACGCGTTCCTCTCGACCTCGATATCAATGATCCCCAAAACCGGCTGATCAAAGCCTACATTCCTGGCCATGAAAACAAGACCACAACAAGTGCCCCAAAAAGGTATTCTTTCTGATAGCTTTTTAAGCTCGTCAATCAGTCCGAACTGACGAGCCAGTTTCCCTATTGTAGTGCTTTCTCCGCCAGGAATGATGATTCCATCTATATCCTTGAGATCATCGGGAAGCCGGATTTCCACTGCATCCGCTCCCAACTTTCTCAGGATCGAACAGTGTTCCTGAAAATCTCCCTGTAATGCCAACACCCCTATCCGCATTTTGGCAGACCTACCAGCCTCTCGTGGCTAATCGTTCACTTTCAGGCAGCTGACTAACTCCGATGCCTACCATGGCTTCTCCGAGCCCCTTGCTAACCTCACTCAATATCTTTGGATTGTTGTAGTGTGTCACGGCCTGAACAATCGCTTTAGCGCGAGCGGCCGGATTTCCACTCTTGAAAATACCGGATCCAACGAAAACTCCGTCCATGCCAAGCTGCATCATCATCGCAGCGTCTGCCGGAGTCGCCACACCTCCAGCGGCAAAATTGACCACTGGAAGTTTCTTGTTCTGGGCAGTTTCACGCACTAACTCGTAAGAAGCCCCTATTTCCTTGGCATAAGTGGCAAGTTCGTCGGGTCTCATCACCGATATTCTGTTTATCTCGCCGACTACGGACCTGGCATGTCTAACCGCCTCAACAACGTCCCCAGTGCCAGCTTCACCTTTGGTCCTGATCATGGCGGCCCCTTCCGAGATTCGCCTGAGAGCTTCCCCAAGATTCCTGCAACCACAGACAAAAGGGACCGTGAAATTGTGCTTATCTATGTGATTGTGTTCATCGGCTGGCGTGAGAACTTCGCTCTCGTCTATGTAGTCTACTCCAATGGCCTCCAGAATCTGGGCTTCCACGAAGTGGCCTATTCTACATTTTGCCATTACTGGAATGGAGACACACGACATGATTTCCTGGATTAATCCGGGATCACTCATCCTGGCCACTCCACCATGCGCTCTGATATCCGCAGGCACTCTTTCGAGAGCCATTACCGCGCACGCTCCCGCTTCCTCAGCAATCCTGGCATGTTCCGGTGTGACAACATCCATGATCACCCCGCCTTTCAGCATTTGGGCGTGACCGCGTTTTACAGTGATTGTTCCTGTTTCCATGGAATTTCTCCAATTCACAATTTGCTGGTATTTTGCTATTAATCCGCCGCCGTGTGACACTTTTGAAAACCCAAGCCAAAGAATATCATGGCGCGGACCGGCAATTTAAAAGATGTAAAAAAAACCTTATCAAAAAAATAGAAGGCAGAATGAACGGAAGACATGTTCCGTCCACGCTAGCCTACAGTATAGAAAGCAATTCTCAGATTGTGAAAACTCGATGAGCTATAAGTTATTTCTGCTCCTCGACCTTTTTCAACTCTTCTTCGATGAATTTCTTCAACGTGTCATCCGTGGACATGAGGGACGACAGGTCGGCCTCCAGGCTGGACGGACGAATTTTACATATCCAGCCTTCTCCGTAGGGATCCTCGTTTATCTTTTCTGGTTCATCTTCTAGCGCTGAGTTAACTTCGGCAACTTCACCGGATACCACCGCGTAAATTCTTCCAACCCATTTACCGGATTCAATTGACCCGAAAGGCTTGCCCTGAGTAAGTTGATCCCCTTCTTCCGGTAAATCAACAAAGGTTATTTCGCCCGCCTGTTTGGAAATGAACTCACCGGCGCCTGTCACGACGAGGTCTCCCTCTACTCGAGCCCAATAATGATTTTTTTCGAATTTCAGATCATCCGGAAACACATAACCTGCGTATTCCATGATTGTCTCCTCGTAATTGATTGCCTATCTACATATCCATAAAATGGAATTGTTCAGAGATGGTATCCCAACAAAATCACAGTTCCTCAACCAGCTTGAGCATGGCTGAAGGTTTTACCCTATTAATCTTGAAGCCGAGTTCGTCCGAGCTCATACCAAGAGCCAATCCTAAAACCTGTGGATAATAAACCACGGGAACCTTAAGGTCAAGTCCTGAGCTTTTAGCAATTTTCTTCTGTTGACCCTCGTACATTACGTTGCAGAAGGGACATACCAAAACCAGGGCATGGGCCTGTGTAGCGGCCACATCCTGAAGTTTTTTCTGTGCAAGTGAGTTGGCCACCTCTTCTGAGATTCCCAACACTCCACCGCCACAGCAGTCCTTGAGAGAAGAATACTGGACAACTTCGGCGCCCGTAGTCTCAATGAGGGACGACAGCGTGGATGGAACCTCTGCGTTGTCAAACCCAATGTTCAGTTCCGACGGTTTCAGATAGTGGCAACCGTAATGCGGAGCAAGTCTTACTCCCTTCAACGGTTTTTTTATGGCCATTCTGATAGCGTCCAAACCTACTTCTTCGTAGAGAAGCCTCATGAAATTGCGCACTCTAACCGGCTCGCCGTATTCCAGACCAACCGCATTCAGCTTTTGATTCACCTGTTTGCGAAGATCCTCATCATGATCCAGCGTGTGGGCCACCTCGTTCAATGTGCCTGCGCATGCATTGCAAAGGGCGCAAATCTCGAGTCCTTCCTTCTGCGCTATGGCCAGATTCCTGGCTGCCGCCACAATCGCCGCCATGACATCCGTTGACTTCAGGGGAAATCCGCAGCAGCCGAAGGCCTCGTTGTCCCGGAAGGTTATGCCCAGTTTTTTTGCGACCAAACGGGATGACAATTCGTAGTTGAGATTACGTATTGGGACGGTGCAACCAAGATATAATAAAGCTTCCATGAATTAATGTTCCATTACGGCCAGAGCCTGTAAGTTTTTTTGAATCCACGATTCCAGCGCTATAGTAGACTCTTGTAATCCTCAGGGTGTTCGACTATTGGCGGCAGGCCTAGTTTCACCCGTTTTTCATTCTCGAATTCGCTTACTTCGTACAATCGACCGTGGTCTTTCAGGAGGCTTCGCTGGATCGTCAATCCGGAGGGCGCGCATGCTTCCTGTGAAGCAAGGTTCTTTATTGCACAAATAACATCAGTGAAACGAACGTCCTGTGGGCAAACTTCGGCGCAACTGTAACACGATGAACAAAGCCAGATGAAATCGCTTTCTATCAACTCTTTTTTCATTCCCAGCAAGGCCATTCGTATTATTTTTCTGGGGTCATAGCGACGGACTGTCTTTTCGATGGGGCAGGCCGCTGTGCAGGCTTTGCAGGCATAGCAAGACTTGAGCCCTTCTCCGCCGCGAGTCGACGACACCTTGAATTTGAAAGAAGGATCCAGTTCGTTGAGGTTGATTCTGGCCATTAGTACTCTCTGTCTGGGATGTCTATGGACACCATCCATGTATGGTTACAATAAGTTATGATTGTCTAGCGTCTGTTTAAACTGTTTCTGAGTTCCGAGATTGCCTTTGCCAGTATTTCCGGCGTGTTGCTGGCTGTATGAACAAACCGGATTCTTTCGGCGACAGACGCCCCAACCTTTGAGTCCATGTCAGTTGAGCCGGGAGATTCGCTTGAGGCAGAGCCCGAATACAAAAGACTGGCGAAAGTCTTCACGCTATCCACTCTGCCAGAACACAGAATGTTGCCGTAAACTGAAGCGCAGTTACCTTTGAAACATCCTCCAATGAGAACCGCTGTAGCCCCATTCCTAAAAGCGCCTAGAATCCTTTTGGTTTCCAGAGATCCTGCGCAGTTAACTTCAAAAACCGCAACGTCATCCTGATAAATGAACTCCACAGCCTTGTAGGCCTGAGCTGCGGAACGAGAACACAGGAAAAGAGCTATCTTGCCTGCGCAACTGTCCTTGGAATATTCTGAGGAATCACCCCGTAAGACAGCCTTCAGCGGAGTTTGTGGACCGTGGCTCGATATGGCTCCCATAGGGCACTCAGCCACACATATTCCACATTTCATGCAACTGCGTGAACTGATCTGGGCACGCTCAAAAAATGTAATTGCCCCATGCGGGCACAAGCGGACGCAGGTCAGGCAGAACGCGCATTTTGACTTGTCCACAACAGGAACCTGATCGAGATGCAGTCCCGAGTCTGCAAGGGATTTCTTTATTTCAAACTCAACAGCGTCGATATCCTCAAGGATCTTGTCCCTGTCATAAATTCCCCGCGATGGGCCAACGGCAAAAAGTCCGGTTTTAGAGGTTAGCACACCGTGAAAACGCGGGGATTCAGACTGTAGATAAGGCTTTGCGATATCATAGGACAACAGCTGACCAAACGTCTGCCTCAAAGTTGATGGGGGACACATTTTCTCATCAGCTACGATAAGATCCGGAGTAAGTTCGACATCCAGCTTGAGAAGCGGCTCGTTAAAAAATATTTTCCACTCGCCTGATTCATTGCTGAATAAAGGTCTGGAGTCATCAAATTTAAAGAAAATTACCCCTCTTTCCCGCATGGAGCGATACCGTTTTTCTAGCTCCGGCCCCGCTACTTTCAGATGCCTGGTAAATACATACGCCTGAAAATTCTCGATTCGAAGCAGATTCTCTAACACGTCCAGAAATTGACCAAATGTGGCAGGCTCAGAATCTCCTGTCAAATCATCGACAAAAGCCGCATGGTACCATTGGGCATTTCTCTCGGGTAGAGATCCTCCATTGTCTATCAACTCGAGAATCCCTGATACGGAAAAGACCCTGGGGCCTTCCTGAAGTCCATAATCACTTAACCGCGGGATATTTTCAGCTTGTTGTGCTGCAACTATGAATCCGAAATCCTTTTTTGACAGACTGTTTCCATTGTGGAATGCGGCCTGAAACTGCCCTGACTGTCCTTCGATGGAATCTGGGACCAAAATAAAGCTTGATGAAGCACCTGTTACTGATGCTTTTAAATCTGCAACTACCACGTCCATGCCAAGAGCTGTCAATCTGCCAGCTATCTCTTGCCCCATCCAGTTGTCACCAACTACCAGGACGCTTCTTTCAAATCTGTCGTTTCTGAATTCCCGTCTGTTCAGAAATGTCGATTTTCTGTTCCCGCTATTCAATATCAACCCCTATTGTGTGAGCTGCTTATATATGATTCTATTTCAAGGGCAATGTGTATTGAATTCTCTATGGATTCCTGAATTGTTTTTGGTCCGGTGGCCGAACCTGTCATGAAAACGCCTCTGAGTGATCCGGGAGCGTGCCCCCAGCCAGGATCGGCGAAATTTCCTGAATTCGATGTTACAGATTCAAGAACTCCCGCCAGGCCCAATGTTCCAGGTCCCATACCCACGCTCAGCGTGACGTAATCGAATTCTTCTGCCATAATTTCGTCATCCGGGCCGTTATAGATGGCGACAGGTTTACCGTTCAAACCGCTTTGGATCTCAGATGGTATAGCCCTGACAAGATTGACTTCCCTGGATGCAGCTGCGATCCTGTTTTCAAAATCCCTGTCAAAGGTTTGAATGTCCATGTAAAACATGGAAACCTTCATTTCGGGGAACTTGAATTTTAATAATCTGGCGGACCGCATAGCGTAACCACAACAGACCCTTGAGCAATAATTCCGGCCTATCTTTGAATCCCGACTTCCTACACATTGGATGAACGCGATCGAACCAGGGCGGTTATCATCTTCGAGCCGATCGAATTTGCCACGACGAAGCATTTCCTCCAGATCGAGTGATGAAATCACTCCATTAACCCGCCCGTAACCAAAACGAGTCTTTACGGTTGGGTCAAACGGCTCAAATCCAGTGGCTATTGCCACGGCGTCAACTTCCAGATGGTGTGTCTCAGGAGTAGAAGAGAGGTCTATGGCCTGTTCTGGACAGGCCTGTTCGCACGCCACACAAGGAAGATTCCCTGAAAGACGGCATTCGGGATAGTTAATGAAAAAACCGCCAGTGAATGGATCAACCAGTATGGCGTTCGAAGACGGACAGACTCTCTTGCAGATGCCGCATCTGGAGCATTTGTCGTTATCGATCAAAGTTTCAATTCCATGGAGCTTTAACTGGAAGCCCTTTGATGTCGCTTCACTATCGACAAGCTCACTATTAAGTCTCAAATCTACATTGTCATCTCGGATCACTCTGGCCACATAATCGTGAACCAGGCAGGCTCCACAACGTTGACACGAGTCGGTGGCTTTGCAGGCGAATCTTGCTGCGTTCCCTCCCGGAAGTGGAAGCCTTTCAACCATAGTCGATTGGATTCCCAAACAGGACAATTCATGGGCCAGGCTCAACCCGGCTACACCTGAACCTATGATTGCTACTTTTTTGTTCATGAGATTCTCAATCTGATGATCTTGAGCGATTATGGGCTCTTTTAAAGATTAAGGTTCCTGTTAATGTGACGCAAGCCCGGAAGACCTGGATTCCCGATCACCGTAGGGATTTCCACGAACTCCTTGTTGGGGGCCCCTGTTAATCCATTGGAAAGCGATTTTGATATTCAGGCCGAACTAATTTGGCTGGGCTTTCACTAAGTCTGTGATCCCTGGGCGGTGTCAAGCCGGTGAGGATGTCAAGCCTGGATTGGGCCTTTAATCTTTCAACTATTTTTACCCAGGCGCAATCCCTCTCAGGACTCGTTTCGCATTTTCCATTTGTCGGACCTCCACAGGGTCCGTTCAGGAGGCTCTTTGCACACATGGTTATCGGACATATGCCACCCGTGATACCAAGATAACACTGGTTGCAGGAGCGACAACGCTCTGTCCATACCCCAGCGCCCTCGTTTACCCCTATGAAGCTAGTATTGACTCCAGGGAAAACCGGTTTTTCGGGATACATGTCACTCAAAAACTGAATCCCCGCTCCACAGGCCAAGGATACGACGGCCTCCGCCTGAGCGACAGATTCTTTGAAAAGACTCAGAAACTCTCTATCACATTGACGCTCTACCGTAGCCGCTGAAGCCTCAAATTCAGGATTCCTGGACTTTAGAGCAATTTCGAGCTGGGTAGCGAGAATGCCGGCCTCTTTCTCTCCTCCAGTCAGGCATACGGCTACACAAGTCCCACAACCTGCCACCAGGATCTTCGAATAATTTTCCACCATTCTGCAAACTTCATCAAAAGGCTTGGGTTTAGCGACTATCACGGGGTCCTCCACTCCTCAGCGCCCAAGTTTAGGCTATTACAAAGGGTTACACAGGCCGCGCCTGTCCGGATATGTAAATTTTCCCGACGCTGATTCTTGATGTTGGCGACTCCTACAATATATAAGCGAGTTTAAGCTGTCAACATCGGTTTGTCCTGATCCCGGGAGTCAGCCAGCTTCGGACTATTTTATCACGTCCGTGGACAGTGTCGTCATGTCTGAAAAGGTAACTCTTAGAGAAAGACGAGTCTTGGGATCCGAGAGCAGGCCATTATCCGCAGCATAGAGATAAATAGTCTTTCGCCCAGATACCGAGATGCCAAGCGTGCCACCCTTGTTGTCAACGAGCTGATAGATTTTGGGATAGAGGGCGGCTCCCAGGAACATTACAGGCGGTTTTGGATCAGTGGACCACCTGACAGCCCCGTCAGGACCCAGTAACTCGAACTTCGATATTTTTTTATCGTCTACCTGCAGTTTGGTTATGAATGTTCCGTCCAGATAACCATCTTTGGAAGGTTTGGAGGAAGTGTTTACCAAATCAGCGATGAATCCCCTGAATTCACAGGTAATGATACCTTTGGCTCTAGTTGCGGTTTCAGTTTCTGGCACGACCGTGGATGTAGTTGATGGAGACTTATGCACAAACTGCTGGTATGAGGAACCGTCTGCAAAATGGACTATTATTCTGAGGTGCTGGTTAGACTCTACAAGGTCTCCCGGATCAGCGGCGTAAAGGTAAAACTGGACTCTGCCTTCAATGGGAATACGTACGGAACCATCAGGTTTGTTCAGCAATGCCGTAGGGGCTGTTTGATAGGAGACTCCGAGGCCCCAAGCGCCGGGAGTGGTTCCCCCGGTTCCCCATTTCTTGGGAAGGCCTGATATGTTGTTGATCTCAACGCCAGTTATTATGTTCTTTGGCTGAACGTCGATATCCAGACCAAAAACGGCATCAGCTCTGGAGTCAGGTTTCATATCCGAATACTGGCCTACGGCGTCGGTCGACACAAAGCCTAGCCATGTTCCAAGAAAACTGACCTTGGACGCCGGGGGTGTTGTCGAAGGATCAGGCGCGCTGACCGGATGTTTTTCGTCTTCAGTTTGCCCGGCCCTGTCTACCTGTCGCCAGGAAATCTCACCGTCATCAAAGGTTACAGCTATCCTGTAATTCGTTTTGCCTTGGGCGATGGCGCCATTGTCTGCGACGTACAGATTTAGCTCCACCCTGTCCTTGACTGGAATCCTAACGGCGCCATCCCGACTGTTCAAAAGGCGGGTGGGGTCTGACGTTAAAGCTACTCCAATCGCTCCATTTTCGCTTCCAGGGATAGTGTCCCATGCGGAGGACTGACCGTCGGTGTTCCTTATTTGCAGGCCGGTTATTTCCCTATCCCGTGCTTCCAGAATAAGGTTAAAAAGAGCGTCAGCCTTGTCATCTCCGCCTATGGTCCGTGATTCGCCCATCGCATCATAATTAGAGATGCCTTTGAGTGAGGCCGAAATCCTTACCGGAAATATGCCGGAAGCCGATTGTGGAGAGTCCACCAGAACATTAGGGTCAACCTTGATTGGACCGGACCAGGAAGTCCCGTCAGAAAAGATCGCTTTAACCGTATATTTTCTGTCTTTCGAACTGAAGGAGCCGTCATCCGACACAAAAAGCAGGTAGCTCCTGTCCTGACCGGACGACAAATTAAGCTGTGTCGATTTCTGGTTCAAAATATCGGAGGGATTTTTGGCCAGGGCAAGACCCATAAAATTTGCGCCAGCCTGTTTGCCCCTGGTGCTCCAGAAACCAACCGGATTTGTGGCTCTTACCTGGATCTCGTTTATAAATCCGGATGGTCTTGGCGCAAGGTCGAGAGAGAAAACCGTATCTGGCGCGCCGTCAGCCTCAAAGCTAGCCTTGCCCACACGGTCAATTTTTTTTATCCCCACAAGTGAGCAGACATTTCTATCGACCGCTTCAGACAGGGCCAGAGTGCTTTGGAAGACCAACAGGCCCATCCAACCCGCGAAAATCATCAGTCTTATTAGAAAATGATGGCTCAGGATAATAAACCGTCCCAAAAAATTAGCTTCATGGAATGCTATTTCTATATCAATTCTTAGAGCACAACATGCTGTAAAGTCAATCTATAACTAAACAAAACGGAAGTGTTCATTTACTTTTGTCTGTTCAGCCCGATTCCATTGACCCTTCTCAGAGCTGAAGCGCTTTCCTGAATGATCTGAGCAGCTTTTTAGGAGAGTTTCTTCATCAAGCGCATAAGCTTCCAGATTTACACACAGTTTTTAAGCGGGAGTTCCAGAAGGTTGAGGCCTGATTTGAAACTTTTCACGAATTGTGACCATTTTTAAAAGAGTCCTCACAAGGGGAGACCTTGAGAGCGAAAGAGGGCGAGAACCTCTCGAGTTGAGGCTGTCTTCCCATGTTATACGGCGTGGGCTTTATCACATGAACCACAATTGGCCAAATCCGGGAAAGTCAACTTTGCCTCATACTGAGAGAACCGGCTGGAGGAGTCCATTCGTCGCCCCAAAAAAGATTGGTTCCAGAGGATGTTCAAATGATTCGATAAAGTATATATTGACTACGTTTGAGCAATCAGAACGATGTTCAATGAAAATGCAATTATCCAGGAGAGTGGTTTGGTAAAGATAGCGTTGATAGGCGGTTCTGGTTTCGATGATCCAGATATCATCAGGGACGTCAGACAGGTCAAGATGGGAACCCCATACGGATCCCTTTCCTCAGACATTTCGATAGGAAGAATAGGTTCAACGGAAATTGCGCTAATCAATAGACACGGCAAGGGCCACAGGATAGCGCCTTCATTAATAAACAACCGGGCAAATATCTGGGCGCTGAAGGAAATCGGAGTCAAGCACATAATTGCGACTACAGCGTGCGGTTCGTTGAGGGAAGAGATAGAACCGGGTCACATAGTGTTTCCGGATCAGTTTCTGGACTGGACAAGAGGCCGAAAAAGCACCTTCTTTGAAGGAGACCAGGTAGCTCACATCTCAATGGCCGATCCGTTCTGTGAGAAACTGAGGCAGGTCCTGATGGAAGTCGCCTCGGAACTGGGAATAAGGCATCACAAAAGCGCAACTGTCGTTACCATCGAAGGTCCCAGGTTTTCTTCCAGAGCCGAGAGTCGTATGTTCAGAACCCTGGGGGCTGACATCGTAAACATGTCGACAGTCCCGGAGGTCGTTCTGGCACGGGAAGCGGGGATTTGTTACGCCAGTATCGCCATGAGCACAGATTATGATTCATGGCATGTTTCTGAGGCTCCTGTGACTTGGGAAATGATTGTGGCCACAATGAAAACAAATGTCGAGAGTGTAAAACAAATCTTTTTCAATTCAATTGGCAGGATAGAGTACGAGAACTGCTCCTGCTGGACTGCGATTGATTCAGCGCTTGTGTAACCAGTTAAAATTCCGAAACAAAGTAATTCAAAGGGGAAGCTGACATGGATATAAGTCATTCGATCGCAGTTGCCATGGGTCAGGAGCCTGTTGATCTGTTACTCAGGAATTGCCGAATAGTGAATGTATTTTCGGGAATTATCCATGACGGGTCAATCGCGGTTAAAGACGGGAGAATAGTAGGATTTGGCGAATTTGAAGCCCAAAAGGTATTGGATATAGAGGGGCGCTATGTGTGCCCCGGATTTATTGACGGACACATTCACCTCGAATCCAGCATGTTGAGTGTTCCAGAGTTGGCCCGGAACCTAATTCCTCTAGGTTCCACCGCTGTCGTGACAGACCCGCATGAACTGGCAAACGTACACGGAGTGGCTGGAATACAGTATTTGCTTGATTCGAGTGAATCCCTTCCACTGACGGTTTTTATCATGTTTCCTTCATGTGTGCCGGCGACCTGTTTTGAAACTTCTGGCGCTAAACTTGGCTATGAGGACATGAAAGCCTTTGTGAACAACCCACGTGTTCTTGGGCTGGCTGAAATGATGAACTACCCAGGGGTCATTTTTGCGGACCCAGAGGTACTGTCCAAGATCAGCGTGTTCGCCGGAAAAGTGAAAGACGGCCATGCGCCTGGACTTTCAGGTAGGGAACTGCTGGCATACGTGAGCGCCGGCATAGGGTCGGATCATGAATGCTCCAGCCTGGAAGAGGCCAGGGAAAAGCTCAACCTGGGCATGAGAATCATGATCAGGCAAGGCTCGGCAGCCAAAAACATGGACGATCTTCTGCCTCTGGTGAATCAGCATAATTCCCGGAATATGATGCTGGTCTCAGATGATCTGGACCCCTTCGACATCGTTGAAAAGGGGCACCTGAATAACCTTTTGAGAATGGCCATCTCAAAGGGACTTGATCCAATGACAGCTATACAGATGGTTACAATTAATCCGGCCAGTTACTTTGGCATCAAAGATATGGGGGCCATTCTTCCCGGTTATCACGCTGATTTGGTAGTTCTCGAAGATCTTGGCGAAATCAGGGTCCATTCCGTCTACAAATCGGGTGTCCTGGCTGCCTCGAACGGCAGATTTGTTTACGAAATGGAACTGGACAAACACATCAAAACCCCTGCTAGCGTCAATATCGACTGGTCTAAGGTGACGAGTTTTGATGTTAATGCCGAAAGTGGCCGGGTGAATGTCATAAAAGTTGTGCCCAACCAGATCTTCACAAGACGGGTGGCGCTCAACCCAATTCTGTCCGATGGCAAACTTCACAGTGACGTAAATCAGGACATCCTGAAAATAGCCGTAATCGAAAGGCATAATGGAACCGGAAGCTTTGCAGTGGCCTTTATTAATGGATTTGGGCTGAGATCCGGGGCCATAGCATCTTCAGTTGCTCATGATTCGCACAACATAATAGTCGTCGGAGAGAATGACTCTGACATGATGCTGGCCTCACGAGAAGTGGCCTCAATGGGAGGCGGGATGATAGTTGTAAACCAGGCTCAGATCTTGGCCAGACTTCCCTTGCCCATTGCGGGCCTGATGTCTGACCAGCCGATCCAGGAAGTCCAGCGGGCGCTTAAATCCATCGGTGATGCCGCAAGATCCCTTGGATGCAATTTAGAAGCCCCATTTGCAACTCTTTCGTTCATGGCTCTTACCCCGATCCCTGAACTGAAAGTGACCGATCAGGGACTCTTTGACTCGGCTAACTTCAAATTCCTTTCCCTCTTTGACGTGGATTTCGAGCGCCAACAATCTTAGATTGGCCTGTCTGCCGTAAATTGGCAGACACAAAATTGTTTTGGTTCTCTTTACGGGACTCGGCTCGCTTGACAGAAACCGAATCAGGAATTAATACTTGATAATGGTTACTATTAAGTGAGAGGGATGAATTGAATCGTAAATTTAGGGCTACTGAGCAGCGAAGGGTCATTGTTGAGGAACTCAGACGGTTGGACACTCATCCTACAGCCAATGAAATTTACGAAATTGTCCGGGCCAGGTTGCCACGAATCAGTCTGGGCACAGTCTATCGAAATCTGGAAATCCTGTCTGAAAGCGGGACGATAAAAAAGCTGGAGATGGCAGGCTCACAGAGACGTTTCGATGGCGATACAGATCCTCACTATCATGTAAAATGCATCAGATGTGAGCGCGTTTCTGATGCAGATCTTCCTTCCGTAACGGAAGCTATTGGCGCGCTAAAAGAGGTTAGTGGATACAAGATAGTTTTCAGTCACATTGAATTTTGTGGGATATGTCCTGAATGCAGAAAGAAAGACATTTTGGGGCAACAGGGAAAAGTTGCCAGGCTAACAGTAGTATAATTTATGGGGCATAAAATCTGTATTCGATTGGTGATCAGCATAAGACAGATCGTGGCCACATTTTTTGATCCGGTCCACGCTATGAATCCAGGGTCATGGGACGTCCGATCGGATTCAGGCAAAACAGGCAAAAGTTGTGAAGTATCGAGGTCAGATACTGGATAAGCGCTCCATGGTTTTAAGGTCGAGCTGTACCGTGCGCATTGAAGCCGGACAACTTTACGATACCGAATGGAACTGTTTTTATTTTTTTTGATACGCAATTAAACAACAACATCAAACAATCACGAAAAGGAGACCAGAATGGCGTCTATTAAGGGATCGGAGACGGAGAAAAACCTTCTAGCATCTTTTGCTGGGGAATCTCAGGCGAGAAACAGGTATACATACTTCTCTTCAGTTGCCCGCAAAGAGGGCATGGTTCAGATTGCCATGATATTTGAGGAGACTGCCAACCAGGAAAAAGAGCATGCCAAAAGATTTTTCAAGCAGCTCGAGGGAGGAGACGTTCTGATTCAAGCGGCTTTTCCAGCTGGAATAATAGCGGGCACTCCTGAGAACCTCAAGGCGGCGGCGGCGGGAGAGCATCACGAATGGTCTGAACTGTATCCAGGCTTTGCAAAAATAGCGAGATCAGAGGGCTTTGAAGCAGCGGCCAAAATATGGGAAGCGGTAAGTAATGCTGAAAAGCAGCACGAAAAAAGATATTTGGATTTGCTCAGGAACGTGGAGCAAGGGAAGGTTTTCAAGAAAGACAAACCGGTCGTTTGGCGTTGCATAAACTGTGGTTATATACACGAGGGAACCGAGGCTCTGGATTTGTGCCCGGCCTGCGCTCATCCCAAGGCATATTACGAGATACTGGCTGAGAACTGGTAATCGGAACCGGGTTTTCCGGTAAACAAAAATCAGGCTCGGTATCCGTTGCGTTAACGATAAAAACGTATCAGAATTTACAATTCCTTTGAAAAAGGATCAACAACTTGAATCAGGAGGCCAATTTTAGATGAAACATTCTATGAAGGTTTACAAATGCAATGTTTGCGGAAACATGGTTGAAATGCTCCAGGACAATGCCGGCCAACTTGTATGCTGCGGGCAGCCCATGAAATACCTGGCTGAAAACACTGTGGATGCGGCCAAAGAAAAACACGTTCCAGTCAAGGAAGCTACGGATGCAGGACTAAAAGTGAAGGTCGGTAGCGTAGCCCACCCGATGGAAGAGAGCCACTACATTCAGTGGATAGAAATAATGTCGGCGGACAAGGTCTATCGTCACTTCCTAAAACCTGGTGAGAGCCCTGAAGCGGTGTTCCCCGTGACAGGTGAATGGACTGCCAGGGAA
Source organism: uncultured Desulfomonile sp. (assembly GCA_964542775.1). GTDB lineage: Bacteria > Desulfobacterota > Desulfomonilia > Desulfomonilales > Desulfomonilaceae > CAITZA01. Next base: position 45,517 of record CAZIVV010000132.1, on the reverse strand, counting down.
TACTGTAACCTTCATGGTTTGTGGAAGGCGTAATTAAATCTTTTTTATTCACCGGAGCATAACGAGGCCTGGGCGATAACACAATGTGCCGTCGCCCAGGGTTTGCCTTGACAACTAAAGAACGACAGTTCCTACGCGCAGTCTGCTTTAGTGCAAGAATCAGACTTCGACTAACAAAAAAATCGAATTTTAGTTCCCGTGTCATTTTTATTGAGAGTCATCACAAGATTAATTTAGCAATAGGTTCAAGATAAGCGTATTATCTCGATTTACATATACGATCGATTCATTACAGAACGTCTCCAGAGGAATGGAGCCTCAGCGGCGCTTGCGGCAAAGATTTTAAGAACGGAAGAGGAAAAATGTCTAAAATAGAAGAAATGTTCAGGTGTCAAACTGTTAACTGTGGTTATGTTTACGACCCGGATAGGGGAGACAGAAAGGGAAAGATACCGAAAGGCACTCAGTTCGGAGAGCTTCCGGAAGACTGGAAATGTCCGGTGTGCGGCGCTACCAAAAAAATGTTCGTCAGTTGCGCTAATCCTGTTGTTTGCTGAAAGGTAAGAAGTGAGTCGATTTCCAATGAAAGCAAAAATAGCAATATTGGTAGTGGTCTTGGTCCAGACTGCAATACTGATTTCTGTCTGTGGAGCACAGGACTTCAAGCTGGACGTCAAGACTCTTGGAGGGCTTAGCCTTCCAGCTCCGGAGAGCATTGCAGGCAAGAAATATCTGGGTCTATCGGATAAACCGGAATTCAGTCTGGGGCAATTAAAGTTTGACGTGATTTTTTTACAGATCTTCAGCATGTATTGTCCTGTGTGCCAAAAAGACGCGTCTTCCGTCAATCAGCTATTCGAACTGGTTGAGGCGGACCCCAAACTAAAGGGCAGGGTCAGGTTTCTGGGAATTGGAACAGGAAATACGCCTTACGAGGTTGAAGTTTTTCAGAAGAAGTTCAACATAAAATTCCCACTGATTCCTGACGATGATTTCCGGATTCAGAAAATTGCCTCCAGCGATTTGAGGACTCCTACATTCGTAATAGCGAAAATAAAGCCAGGAAACCAGGTTGAGATCCTGAAGATCAAGGTTGGAGAAATTGGTGATTCTCAAGCTTTTTTTAACTCAATGTCCAAAATGTTGGGTTCAAAGTAGGAATACATTCATGATTGATCTGTTCAGGTATTTTTCGAAACTGGGCAACATTTTTTTGTTCTTGTCGATGTTGGCCTTTTTTGTCACTCACGCTCAGGCGGAAGACTTCAAGGACAGCATATTCAACCCAGGCTCTCTGAAGGCAACCGACAGCGTTTCGAGAATCAAGGTTGGAGATGTGGCGCCTGACTTCACTCTTCCGGACCTTGAGGGTGGAAAGGTAACCCTGTCATCATTTCGAGGGAAAAAGAATGTGGTGCTGTCCTTTGTGCCTGCAGCCTGGACGCCCGTTTGCTCACAGCAGTGGCCCGGTTACAACATCGTCAAGGATTTGTTCGAGGCGCATGACGCCACATTGATCGGCATTACTGTAGACAACATTCCCACATTGCATGCGTGGACCAGGCAAATGGGTGGCCTCTGGTTCCATGTGGCCTCAGATTTTTGGCCTCATGGTCAGGTGGCGTCGAAATACGGTTTGTTGAGAACCGACGGGGTTACTGAGCGAGCTACAATCATCATCGATAAAAACGGTCTTGTAAGGTTCATCGATGTCCATGACATAAACTCGATCCCGAGACTGGAAAACCTTGTCAAGGAGTTGAACCGCTTACCTAAGTGACATAGGTCACTGTAGATCCGGTGGATGTAAAAAAGATCATGAAAAATAATCGGAGGAGATGTGAACTAATGCCGACTACTATGAAACGGGTCATGCTCGCAGTATCCGTTTTATGTCTTATGACGGTCGGACTCTGCAGTGCGTCAGATGATTTTCCAGTCAGTGATGCCACTCAGGAATGCCTCGCGTGTCATTCCACGGTTACTCCAACCATTGTTGAGGATTGGAAGAAGAGTCGACACGCTACGGTGACACCAGCTCAAGGCCTCAAAAAGCCCGAGTTGGAGCGACGGGTTTCCGCCGATAAGATCCCTGCCCACTTGACCGGATACGTGGTGGGGTGCGCCGAATGCCACACTATCAACGTAGAAAGTCACAGGGACGTTTTTGTTCACAACGAGAAGAAAACTCACCTTACTGTTACGCCCAAGGATTGTTCGACCTGCCATCCGGTTGAATCTGCTCAGTATGAGAAAAATTTGATGTCTCATGCTCATATCAACCTCTCTGAGAATAAGGTTTATGGGCAATTGATGAAAGCCGTTAACGGGTCAGTAAACCTTGATGGTCATAAGACGATGCTTGTAGCTCCGGACGAAAAAACTCAGGCCGAATCATGTTTCTCATGTCATGGTACCAAGCTTGAGGTCACCGGTCTGAAAAAACGTGATACGGACTATGGTGAAATGGAATTTGTTGAAATGTCTGGATATCCTAATCAGGGTGTCGGACGTTTGAATCCGGATGGCAGCATGGGATCCTGTTCATCGTGTCACGGAAGGCACCAGTTTTCCATCGGTATGGCTCGTAAACCATATACGTGCTCGCAGTGCCACAAGGGACCGGATGTTCCCGCTTACAAGATCTATTCAGTCAGTAAACACGGAAACATCTTTTCTGCGTTGGGCAAGGAATGGAACTTCAATGAGGTTCCCTGGACAGCGGGTAAGGATTTTACTGCGCCAACCTGCGCTACCTGCCACGTCAGTCTTGTTGTTGACGCAGAGGGTAAGATTATATCACGGAGAACTCACCAGATGTCCGACAGGATTCCAGTGAGAATTCTTGGCCTGATTTATTCCCATGCCCACCCCAAATCACCCAATACGTCCATAATAAAGAATAAGGATGGGCTCCAGCTTCCGACTTCCCTTGACGGGCAACCCGCCAGTGAATTTCTGATTTCGGTTGATGAACAGAACAAGAGGAAAGATTCCATGCAGGCTACCTGCAGGACGTGCCATTCGCAGGGATGGGTTCAGGGTCACTGGGAGAGGTTTGAAAACACGCTAAAAACATCCGATGCTCTGACGCTGACCGCCACAAAAATGATGTCCGCAGCGTGGGCGGATAAACTGGCAAGTCAGGAAAACCTATTCGACGAAGCCTTAGAAAAGCAATGGACCGAACAATGGTTATTTTTCGCCAATTCCACGAGATTGGCTTCGGCCATGGCTGGAACCGACTATGGCGTTTTTGACAATGGCCGACATTTTATGACCAAAAACATTCAGGAGATGTTCGACAGAATCAATTTCCTGAGACTTTACAAAAACTCGACCAAATAGTTCGATTAGAACAAAATAAAACCAGGAGGCGATTAAATGGATAAAACAGTGTGGAAATGTCCTAAATGTGGATACACCTTTGAAGCTGACGTTACTCTGGCTCCCCCCGAAACATGTCAGATGTGCAAAGAGAAATGTCAATTTGTAAACGTGACCTGTTATGTCCCTGAATGTGGTTTTCAGGGTCAGGATCCAAGACTGGGATAACTGGCGAGAGCCTGATCGTTCAATTGATAAAGCGATCGTAATTAAAGACTTTGGCGGAGTTACTAGTATGAATAAAGTTGTGCTTGTAGCCTTCAACGGTGAACTTGTGTGTTTTGCCCACGTGTTGCTCAATGCGCTCGACATGAAGGAAAAAGGCTTTGAAGTCAAAATAGTGATTGAGGGAACTGCCTGCAAACTGGTTCCTGAACTCGAAAAAGAGGAAAACCCGTTCAAGGCGTTGTATAAGAGAGCAAAGGAACTAAATCTTTTCGATGGCGCGTGCAAGGCGTGTTCAGGCCAGATGAAAGTGCTCGAACAGGTTGAGAAAGCGGGGTTGACCCTTCTTGGTGAAATGAAAGGTCATCCATCTTTAGGGAGTTACGTCCTGAATGGTTTCACGGTCATAACATTCTAGTCGTTGAAGGAACACGATCAAATGAAAGTTTTGGGGATTTATGGAAGCCCTAGAAAAGGTGGCAACAGCGACATACTGCTGGAAGAGGCTCTAAAGGGGGCTCAGGCTCAGGGAGCTGAAGTTTCGACTGTTAGACCTTTCAAGATGGAAATTAAAGCATGCAGCGAGTGTGGTAGCTGTGACAAGACAGGCATCTGCATAATCAAGGACGACATGCAGGCTCTCTATCCCAAGCTGGAGGAAGCAGATATCATATTTCTGGCCACCCCCATGTTCTTCTATGGGATGCCGTCTGATCTGAAGGCCCTTATAGATCGATGTCAGGCTCTATGGAGCAAGAGAATGCTCGTCAAGGCTCCGGACAAGAGAAAGAGCTATGACAGCGGTAGCGGGTTCATGCTGGCAGTGGGGGCGACTAAAGGCGCCAACCTGTTTGAAGGAGCTCACCTGGTAGCAAAATACTTCTTTGACGCTCTGGATATGAGCTACGATGGGAGTGTTTGCGTAAACAGGGTTGAGGGCAAAGGTGACATCATACAGCGACCTGATGATATGAAAGCGTCTTTCGATCTGGGTGCTCAAGCGGTCCTGAAGAAAAAAGACGCCTGAGAAGAGCCGGTAATTCTTGGGGCATGAAAAATTACCTCGGATTGTTGAATCTTGAATAAGCTGATCTTAATGCATAGATGATTAGATTAATTATTGAGGAGTGTGGGAGATGACCAAAGCGCTAGTTGTATATTCGACCCGGTCAGGTCAGACACAGAGCATAGCCGATCTGGTGGCGGAGGGGATCCGTTTTTCAGGAGCGGACGCAGTGGTTATAAATGCTACCGGTGTGACAAAGGAGCAGGATCTGGACGGCTACGACGCTTATGTTTTTGGTTCAGCAACTTATCATGGCGAGATGATGCAATCGATGAAGACGATGCTCTTCCTGGCTGCCAAAATGAATCTCGAAGGAAAAGTTGGAGGATCGTTCGGCGCATTTGGCTGGAGTGGAGAGGCGCCGGATCGTATCTATGAAACCATGGAGAATATATTCAGAATGGACATGGTAGGAACTCCTTTGAGGCTGAAGTCATCGACCCTTCAGGGTGGTCTTCAGATGGCTCAGGATTACGGACGGGCGATAGGAAAAAAGATTACGGGCAAATAAAAGGCATTCTGATCAAAACTGAAAATGACCGGACAAGGATTTTAAAAATATAAATTTTGTGAGACCTCTTTTTGAGGACCAGTTTTAAGAAAGGAGAAATTTCATGGAAAAGTATGTATGCAATGTTTGCGGCTATGTTTACGATCCTGCTGTTGGAGATCCTGAAAATGGGGTAGCGGCCGGAACTGCTTTCGCCGATGTGCCTGGAGACTGGGCATGTCCAGTCTGTGGAGCTGACAAAGATTCCTTCTCTCCGGAGTAAGGAACTCTCTGCTCCGGATGATCAGGGGAGTTTGAAGGCTCACTAACCCGTTAGGGATAACACTTGCCTGAAAAGACTGCATGGTTTTTCTGGAGCAGGGGACGCTCTTTCCTTGTGGAAAGTAATTAATGGAGGATTCAATTGCGAGTACCTGTTGATATAAAAGATGGCGTCAAGTGGGTTGGCGCTGTAGATTGGGCTGTTCGGGATTTTCACGGATATTCCACATACAAAGGGACAACTTATAATTCTTTTCTTGTTCTTGACGATAAGGTAGCTCTTTTCGACGGTGTTAAGAAGCCATTCACGAAGGATCTACTCCACAATATTCACAAGATAATTGAACCAGGCAAGATTGACTACCTTGTGGTCAACCACGTGGAGCCTGACCATTCGGGGGCTATCCCTGAGCTAATAGAAAAAATAAAGCCGGAGAAGGTTTTTTGTTCAGGTCGCGGTAAAAAAGCTCTGCTCGATCATTACCACTGCGAAGACTGGCCCTACGAGGTTGTTGAGAGTGGCCAGGAGCTGAAACTGGGCAAAAAGACAGTCCAGTTTCTGGAAACGAGAATGCTTCATTGGCCAGATAGTATGATGTCCTATCTGAAAGAAGACGCCCTGCTAATATCAAGCGATGGATTCGGCCAACACTGGGCTACAAGCGAACGATTCAATGACGAGGTTGAACGTGGCGAACTGATGGCCCATGCAGCCAAGTACTATGCCAACATTCTGCTGCCCTATTCCAACCTGGTCAAGAAACTGGTGGAAGATGTGCAGAAAATGGATCTGAAGATCGACATGATTGCTCCGGATCATGGCCTTATCTGGCGAAAGGATCCATTGCAGATTGTTGAGGCCTACTACAGGTGGAGCAAACAGGAAACGGTGGAAAAGGCCCTGGTCGTTTATGATACGATGTGGCATAGCACTGAGATGATGGCAAAAGCCATAGCTGACGGACTTATAGAGAAGGGTGTCAGCGTCAAGGTTGTAGATCTGGCGGTGGAACACAGGAGCGATATTATCACGCAACTTCTGGATGCCAAGGCCATAGTCCTGGGATCATCAACCCTCAACAATGGGATGCTACCTCGCATGGCCGACCTGCTCTGCTACATGAAAGGCCTTAAACCGGTCAACAAGATTGCGGCAGGTTTTGGTTCTTATGGTTGGAGTGGTGAGGCTCCCAAACTGATCACGAAGGCGCTTGAAGAAATGAAGTTGCAAACTCTTGCTCCCGTCAGTGTTCAGTTTGCGCCAACCCACGAATTCCTGAAGAAGTGTGTTGATCTGGGTCGTGAAATTGGTTCGGCTATCAAACAGGGATCCTGATTTTTACAGGGTGCGATGATGGCAGATGAATCATGACGATGAAACCTGACGTATCAGGAGGCAGAAACCTTAAACGAATTGTTTTGGAGGCGCTGCGTGTTGCTCGTCTGAGCGATGCTGTCCGTGAGATTGTCTCGCTTCCCGAGCGTCAGGTAATTAACCCGCTAATTTCTTTTCTGTTGAATAAAGATCCGATCGTAAGGTGGCGTTCGGTTATTGTCATTGGGGATGTTCTCAGCAACCTTGCCTTGAAAGACATGGAAGGCGCCAGGGTCATAATGCGTCGCTTCATGTGGAGCCTCAACGATGAATCAGGAGGAATAGGCTGGGGCGCTCCCGAAGCGATGTGCGTCTGCATTGGCAAGAGTGACAAAATAGCCGATGAGTTCCATCATATGGTGGTCTCGTATCTGGAGCCAGAAGGAAATTATCTGGAGTACGAGCCCCTTCAACGGGGACTGCTGTGGGGTATAGCCTATTTGGCCCAGACAAGGCCGAATTCAGTCCTTGAGGCAAAACCTTATATAGGGGCGTATCTGGATTCTAAAGATTCTCATGTCAGAGGTCTGGCCACTATTGTCGTAAAACGTCTTGGACTTGCAGAATGTTTGAAAAAACTACAGGAGCTGGTCCCGGATAAAAATGAATTTTTTACCTACGAAGATGACTGTATAAAAATGTTTACAGTTGGCGAAAAGGCCTCTGAAGCAATTAAATTCCTGGACCAGAATTGATCTTTTAGTCCTGGGACGGGTTTGATATCTCAAGGTTGAAACAGGCTGTGCGTAGCTAGAAACACTAAAGAAAGGGGGCAGCCTCACATGGACGCGATCTTCTTATCAAGATTGCAGTTTGCCGTAGCCACTTTATTTCACTTCATTTTCGTGCCTCTTACATTGGGGTTATCCGTGCTGGTAGCCATGATGGAGACACGTTATGTTCAGACGGGAAATGAAGAGTATAAAAAGATGGCTAAATTTTGGGGCCATCTGTTCTTAATAAACTTTGCCGTTGGGGTTGTTACTGGAATAACGCTTGAATTTCAGTTTGGGACCAACTGGGCAGGTTACTCGAAATATGTGGGTGATATCTTTGGGTCAATATTGGCCATTGAAGCGACGGTGGCATTTTTCCTTGAATCCACTTTCATAGCGATATGGTTTTTTGGTTGGGAAAAGCTATCCGCCAAAGCTCATGCGACATGCATCTGGCTTGTTGCGTTGGCCTCCAACCTGTCAGCCTACTGGATTATAGCCGCCAATGCCTGGATGCAACACCCGGTTGGCTACGAAATACGCAACGGGCGAGCGGAACTAACTGATTTCTGGGCTGTGATAACACAACCTTATGCTATTACTAATTACCTGCACACCATAGTAGCCGGTTTTGTGGTAGCAGGTTTCTTCGTGATGGGAATAAGCGCTTACCAGATTTTGAGGAAGACTCAAACCGAATTTTTCAAAAAATCCTTTAAGATGGCCGCGACCTTTTCCGTGATCTTTGCAATTGCAGTGGTTGGCATCGGTGACCTGAATGGCAAGGAAATGGCTGTCTTACAGCCTGAGAAGACTGCAGCTGCCGAAGCGCTCTGGGAAACCACAAAAGGCGCAGATTTCATCATGTTTGCAATTCCAGATGAAAAGAATGAACGCAACCTGGTTGAATTATTCAAAATTCCTAAATTCATGAGTAAGCTTGTTCTGGGGGATTGGGACGCTGAAATGCGGGGGCTGAAATCCTGGCCTGTGGAAGACCGACCTCCGGTAACCATGGTGTATTGGTCTTTCAGGTTAATGGTCGGAATAGGATTTCTCCTGATAGCGCTCGCAGCTTTTGGATGGTGGAAAAGAAACACTATCGAGTCTTATCCCTTATACCTTAAGATAATTCTTTTCTCTATTCCGTTGCCTTACATAGCCGGTTTGTTGGGCTGGATAGTGACGGAGGTAGGCAGGCAACCCTGGATTGTGTACCACGTACTCAGGACATCGGACGCTCATTCTCCGATAGCAGCAGCTCAGGTGGGGGTGTCCCTTGTAGCATTCTTTGTGGTGTATTCACTCCTCGGATTTGCTGCCTTTTTCCTTATGGTAAGGCACATAAAATCAGGGGCTGAGGCTCATTGATCTTGTGGTATTTGATTCGGGACGATAAATTTCTAATTCTGGTAGATTAGCCTATTAAGTGGAAAGGCGGGTTGGTCATGCTCGAAACAATCTGGTTCATGCTATGGGGATTAATTTGGGCCATCTATTTCATGCTTGACGGTTTTGATTTTGGTCTGGGCACTTTAATGCCGTTCATATCAGAAAATGATACTGACAGACGGGTTATATACAATTCACTGGGTCCTGTGTGGGATGGTAATGAGGTGTGGCTTGTGACGGCTGGTGGAGTGACTTTTGCTGCTTTCCCGACAACATACGCTGTCATGTTCAGCACACTTTACACTCCGCTTCTTCTGATCCTTTTTGCGCTAATAATTCGCGGGGTATCCTTTGAATTCAGGGGTAAAGTTGACAGCCCGGCATGGAGAAAACTATGGGACACATGTCTGTTCGTAGGCAGTTTCCTGCCGGCGCTTCTTTTCGGAGTGGCGTTTGCGAACATCTTTCAAGGTATTCCTTTTGACAAGGATGGCGTATTCCAGGGAAACCTGTTTACGCTCCTCAACCCTTACGGAATAGCTGGAGGGGTCTTCTTTGTAGTCACATTCCTGACCCACGGGGCGATATGGCTATGCATAAAATCCGAAGGCCGTCTTCACGAGAGGGCTGCCAGTCTGGCCTCGGTGTTGTGGGTTGTCTGGCTGATCTGTGCCGTGGTTTTCCTGGCTTTCAGTTATGTTGCGACTCCTTTGTACAACAACTATTTCAACAACCCTGTACTTTTTGTTGTGCCTCTTCTCGCTGTCGTCGGATTGTTGCTGACCAGAATGTTTCTGGCCTCCCGAAATTACTGGAAGGCTTGGTTCGCTTCATCAGGAACAATCGTTGCGGCCGTATTTTTTGGGATAATAGGATTGTTTCCAAACCTGTATCCGTCCAGTATTGATCCGGCGCTAAGCCTCACTGCGTTCAATTCCTCATCCAGCCAGCTAACGCTGAAGATCATGTTAGGAGTAGTACTGGTGATGGTGCCCATAGTAATCGGTTATCAAACGTATGCCTACTATCTGTTCAGGGACAAGGTAGGAGCATCCATGTTGGCTTCCAGGGAGTCTTACTGATTTACGCCTGGGTTGAAAAGCTGAATACTTGAAACAGACAATTTTTTGTAGTCTATTTTATGAAGATGAACTGAAAGGATTCGAGAATGATTGAAAGACCAGGTATCGTGACTCTCAAAGGAAACCCCTTCACACTCGTGGGACCTGAACTGAAAGTAGGCGATGCAGCTCCGGATTTTGTGGTGACTGCCAATGATCTGTCGCCGGTGAAATTTTCCGATTTCAATGGGAAACTATGCATAATTTCTTCGGTTCCGTCATTGGACACGCCGGTTTGTGACACTTCCACCAGGAGATTCAATGAAGAAGCCACGGCATTAGGATCCGAGGTTGTCGTTCTTACGATCAGCATGGATCTGCCATTTGCCCAGGCTCGCTGGTGTGGAGCTGCAGGTGTCACAAACGTTAAGACCCTGTCCGACTATAAGGATGCTTCTTTTGGATTAAACTACGGACTGCTCATAAAGGAACTGCGACTCTTGGCGCGAGCAGTGTTCGTTATCGACAAAGATGGTAAAATCCAGTATGTAGAGTTGGTGAAAGAAATCGCTCAGGAACCTGATTACGATGCGGTCGTTTCAGTCCTCAAAAAACTGATATAGAGCTTATGGATTTTGATTATTCATTAAATGGAGGTTCATGCATGAATCAGTGGAAAAGCGTTGATGAGATCCTTGATTTTGCCATAAGTAACGAAGAACAGGCGGCACAGTTTTATACCGATTTGGCGGCCACCATGGACAGACCATGGATGAGAGAAATTTTTCTTAACTTTGCCAAAGAAGAGGCAGGCCACAGGAAAAAGCTGATTGATATCAAATCGGGTAAACGGTTTGCTCCGTCGAATCTGAAAATAATGGATCTCAAAATTGGTGACTATCTGGTTGATGTTGAACCGTCTGAAAAGCTTGACTATCAGCAGGCCCTCATCCTGGCCATGAAGAAGGAGAAAAAGGCATTCAAGCTCTACAACGACATGGCTGCAGCCGCAGGTGATGATGACCTGGAACAGACATTTCTGTCGCTAGCCCAAGAAGAGGCCAAGCATAAACTGAGATTTGAACTCGAATATGACGAGTTCATCAACACGGAAAATTAATCAGATAAAACTGATTAAGAATTAACATTCCAAGAACTGGAGGGCCTTTTGTCACAGGAGGCCCTCAGCTATCAATAAAAGCCAGTTATCAGAAAGACCTGACCAAAAGACAGTGGGGTAGAAATGTCCAGCCATAAACTGATTATAGCCGCAATCTCGGCAATAGGCCTCGTGCTATTACTGATATGGATGCAAGGTGGATTTCATAAAAAGGTTCCCGGCGGGCTGACAACTCCCCCTGCCCAAAAAATAGAGATAAAAACTGCCAAGGCTGAAATCAGCTCATCGGCCGGTGACGTGACCGTTTCGGGTTCAGTCGTTTCAAAAGAAACTGCGCGTATAGCAGCCAGGGTTGCTGGAAATATCGTCGAGCTTAATGTTGATTCCGGATCCAAAGTCAGCAAAGGCGATGTGCTGCTCAAGATAGAGGCCAAGGAACTTGTAGAGCGAGAAGCTCAGGCTCAGGCTGGTCTGGAAAGCGCAAAGGCTGATCTCGTCAAGGCGACCAATGATTTTGAGCGTTACAAGTCTTTGTTTGAGAAGGAATCCATAGCCAAAAAGGAGTTTGATGAGGCCCAGGCCCGATATGAAATGGCGCAGGCCGGTGAACAGAAAGCAAAGGCCTCTCTGGAAGAGGCCAGAACTCTGCTGTCCTATACCAGCGTTGTCGCTCCTTTCGATGGGATAGTATCAGAGCGCAATGTCAATCTTGGTGACCTTGCTGTTGCAGGAAAGCCTCTTTTCTCGATATACGCCCCTGACACCCTGGATCTGGTGGCGGCAGTTGGCGAACAGTACGCTGCGTATCTCCCAGTCGGAGTTGAAGTCGTGGTTTCTGTTCCCTCTGCTAATCTCAAGGAAAAAACCCGAATTCGAGAGATAGTCCCCCAGAGAGACGAAAAGACCCGCACAATAACCGTCAAAGCCCACCTCAATGACGCTCCCGGACTGGGACCGGGTTTATACGGCTCCATGGTTTTCAACGCCGCTACAACAGAGGTCATTGTAATACCAGAAAGCGCCGTGAATGTTGCCGGTCAGTTGGAAAGCGTCAAAGTGCTGGATGACGGGGCCATAAAAATCAGACATGTCAAGACCGGTCGAAAGTTGAGCGACGGAAAAGTTGAAATTTTATCCGGACTGAACGCCGGCGATGATGTAGTAATTGAGTAATCTTGATCCACGCCTCCTTTTTCCCAGGATGGTCCCACTGATTGTAAAATCTTCAACATGAAGTAAACCTGGGTGGCAGATAAGACCACCCTGATGGCACGCGCAGAGAAGCCTCCCGTGAACCTTCCGTTTTAATTTGAAACATCCGCTCCAATCTGCAATAATTATGGCATGAAGTTTGCTCCACTTTTATCAGGCCAATATTAGAGTTGCGCCTGATTGGAATTCCATGGCGCTCTCCTCATGGGATGCCTGGAGCAACAGAATCCAAAACACTTTGAAACAATAATCCGGGCTATCTGTTTTTTTTCTGCACAATTTCTGAGCGCAACTGATCCTGAGACCGCCTAAGCCCGATCTAATTGAAAGGGGCTGAAAATGGATAACAATAAAATGCTTCAGTCTATCCTCAATAGTATTTCTGAAGGCGTAATGACGGTAGACAAAGATTGGAAGATAGCGTCTTGGAACAGGGCGGCTGAAAAAATTACAGGCTATCACAGGGAAGAAGTCCTGGGTTCAGACTGTTCCAGGCTTTTCCGAAGTTCCTTGTGCAAGGAAAATTGTCCCGTCGATAAAGCTCTCTACTGCGGTAACCCATATCAGGATGTTGCCGTATCCATCAGGAACAAGAGCAACGAGTTGATTCACCTTCTGGTGAACGCAGCCCCACTTTACGATGAGAATGGAGAAATTATAGGGGGTATAGAGACCTTTCGGGATGTTTCCAAGAGTATGTGGATGCAGGAGGAGTTGCAGCGACAGTATGGGTACACAACAATAGTGGGGCAGAGCGAGGCCATGAAGAAGGTCTATGAGACTCTTGGCGCGCTCATGAATACCGATACGACGGTATTGATACAGGGAGAGTCTGGGACTGGCAAGGAACTTATAGCACGGGCTCTGCACTTTTATGGCCAGAGAAAAGATAGATCATTTGTGGCTATTAACTGTTCAGCCCTTCCAGAGGGTGTTTTGGAAACCGAGTTGTTTGGGCATGCGAAAGGCTCGTTCACTGGGGCCATACGGGACCACATTGGAAAGTTTGAGCTTGCAAATGGCGGCACCCTTTTCCTCGATGAGATCGGAGAAATTAGCCCGGCCATACAGGTAAAACTGTTACGGGTTCTGGAGGAGAGGGAATTCCAGCGTGTTGGCGACAACAGGAGCATCAAGGTCGATATCAGGTTAATAACAGCTACCAACAAGGATTTATACAAAATGGTTCTGGAAGGCGCTTTTCGCGACGACCTGTATTACCGCCTGAGTGTTTTTCCGCTACATTTGCCACCTTTAAGGGAGAGAGTTGAAGACATACCCCTGCTGGTTAGTCATTTTATTCGTAAGTTCAATAATAAAATGGGCAAGAATATTCAGGGAATAGCTGACAGAGTTCTTGAAATACTTGAGTCTTATTCGTGGCCTGGGAATGTCAGGGAACTGGCCAATGCGGTAGAACATGCTTTTGTTCACGCCAAAGGCGCGCTCATTCATGAATCTGATCTGCCGATCAGGCTGGTCAATGCAGAGATTCCCGCTGTCAAACAGACGGTGTCACGTCCTCAAGCCAGGTTGGATGTTGTCGAGAGACAAATGATAGTGCGCGAGCTGGAATCCTCGAACTGGCGCAAGGCCACAGCTGCAAAGCGTCTTGGAATGAGTCGGGCTACCCTTTGGCGAAAGATGGAAAAGTACGGAATCGAAGGATAGATACACAACCGAACATGTTTCATTCATGCTACGTCTCCTAACTGGCTGTTAACATGGATATTTAACACACAAAGCAAAAAATGGTTTCATTCGTGAAACGTTTCAGGACATCTCAAGACAGCCGCCAGCTCGATCACGAATTTCCCCCTACAGGACTACCCTCATCATCATCACAAAGATAAGCATGTAAAAACAGACTCTTAGGTTTTTTGTTCCCAAAAGAGTCAAAAAAAGCGCTGACGGCACGGATCTTGCCCTATAGCCTGTCAAGCCAGCAATCGCGAATGCAACCCGATAACTAAACGGAATTGCGAAATATTTTTTAGCCGGCTTAGAACAAGGAGGGACCGGTCATGCCAAAGAAGATCCTAATCATAGATGACGAACCCGACACACTGGTTTTCCTCGGAACCCTACTCAAAAAGAATGGTTACGAAGTGAGCGAGGCCTCTGACGGGGTAGAGGGGATGAAGAAAATTCTGAGTGAACAGCCTGACCTGGTATGCCTCGACCTTCTGATGCCAGAGAAGACGGGGATCAAGATGTATCGGGAGATGCGCAAGGATGAGGCGCTAAAAAATGTTCCAGTAATCATGGTGACCGGATTCTCCACGTCAGCGCTGGGTTATATGGATTTTAAGAAGTTCATACATCAAAGATCGATTCCGGCTCCCGAGGGCTACATAGAGAAACCGATAGACAAGGATGAATTTATAAGGGCCGTCAAAGAAGTAGTAGGCGAGTGATTTCCAGTGATGCAGAGAAGTGAATTAACCTGGTTTGAGCAAAAGGTGAAGGTCCATGATGAATCGGCTTCTGAAAAAATGTGTCGATCTGACCCGAAGCTTGGGGTTCAAAGTCGCATTCATCGTGGGCCTGATACTTTTCTTATCCCATGTAGTCTTCATTTACCTTTTGGTCGATATTCAGCAGGAGTTTTACTTTTCACAACTAATCAGAGAAGCCTCCAGATTCAGTTCTGCAGTAATGAACGCCATCTACAACAGCATGATCCACGATGACGCCAAGGCGACCATGATGTTTATCAGGGATATCAGCAAGCAAGAGGAGATATCCAACATCAGGATCTACAACCATGAGGGCGCCATAAAGTTTGCGACCAGAGATTCTGAAGTCGGCAGCAAGGTTGATAAGCTTGCTGGAGCCTGTTACGCCTGCCATTCGCAGGATAAACCTTTCAATGAGGTTCACACCGACAAGAGGACTCGCGTGAGTGAAACAGGCGGAGTGAGACATTTGGGTATGATAACTCCAATTTACAATGAACCGAATTGTTGGAACGCCAGGTGTCATTTTCACTCCCGGGATCAAAAGGTTCTCGGTGTGCTTGACCTCAAATTATCCCTGCAAGGTTTTGATCGACATATCCGAAGCCTGATTGAAAACACCGTAGTGTTGGGAATATGCACATTTGTCGCCGTTCTTGGAACGATAGTGGGTTACCTCTATCTGCGAGTTCATGTGCCTGTGGAAAGGCTGAAGCACGCTATCCAGCAAATGGCCGCCGGAAACCTGAACTGTCAGGCGCCAGTGGAGAGCAAGGATCAACTTGGACAGTTATCCGAAGCGTTTAACAAGATGGGACAGGAGATTCGCGACCGGACGCAGGAACTGATCAGCAGTCAATGGGAATACAAGAACCTCTTTGAACAGGTTCCATGTTTTATATGCGTAATAAATAAAGAGTTTCAAATAGTTAAACAGAATAGCTACATGTCGGACCTCTTCAAGGGTAGCATCGGGATGAAATGCTACGAGGTGTTTAAAAAACGTAGTGAACGGTGCGAAGATTGTCACGCCATAAACACTCTGACAGACGGAGCTACCTCGAAAAAACAGCACTGTGGCCTCACAGTATCGGGCGAAGAGGCCAATTATGTCAGTTACACGACCCCGATTTTTGATCAAAAAGGGAAAGTCATATACGCCATGGTAATTGCCATGGACATAGGCGACAAGGTCAAGCTTCAGAAGGAGTTAAAAGTATCAAAGGATTTTCAGACCAATCTGATTGAGAACTCGATTCACGGGATTGTGGCTACTGACGAAACAGGAAAGATAGCGATTTATAACCATGCCGCTCAGGAACTCCTCGGTTACAACCTTGAGGATGTGATAGGGGATGCAGAAATCCAGAAGTATTTTCCTCAGTCCTTCACAGAAATGATCGTTTCTTCCCAACTCGGAGAATCTTTATCCAATACGCGAATAGTCACTCGTGAAGCTACACTGCGATCGGTGGATGGTGAACTCATACCGGTCAGTTTTTCAGGTTTTCTGCTTTTTGACAACGACAAGCCTTCTGGGGCTGTTGGTTTCTTTCAGGATCTCAGGACATTCAAGAGGCTGGAGAGAGAAAAGCAGGCATCTGACCGTCTGGCGGTTGTAGGCCAAACGGTGGCCGGACTTGCTCATGGGATAAAGAACATAATCCAGGGGTTAGAAGGAGGATTGTTCGTTGTGGAGTCGGCCATGGAGGACAATGACAAATCGTTACTGGATCGTGGCTGGCGTATGGTTCAAAACAATATAGTCCGAATTTCCAACCTTGTAAAAGACCTTCTGAATTACTCGAAAGACCGAAACCCGGAATACGAAGCAGTGGATCCGAACCAGCTTGCTGAGGAGGTTTGCAACCTCTTCGATATAAAGGCTCATGAGGCAGGCATAGTCATAAAAAGGGATTTTAATCCTTCCCTTGGGTCGGCAGTAAAGGTTTTTCTGGATCAACGCGGCATTCACACCTGTCTGTCTAACCTGGTGTCAAATGCGATTGACGCCTGTGAGACCGACAAAACGAAAAGTGAACGGGTCATAACGGTGAAAACATCTGAAGAAGCTGATGGTGGGATGGTTTTCGAAGTCAGTGACAACGGCTCAGGCATGACAGATGAAACCAAGCGGAAGCTTTTCTCGAGTTTCTATTCGACCAAAGGGAACAGGGGTACGGGGCTGGGTTTGTTAGTCACCAGCAAGATCATCTCCGAGCATGGTGGAAGCCTTTTCTTTGATAGCGAACTTGGGGTCGGAACCCGTTTCATCATTAAACTGCCAGCGAGATTTTCTCCGCAGGACTTTGTAGAAAAAAGCATCTCCATTTGAGGATAGAACCTTGTCTGACAGCAGAAATAATTACGATTAACGCTAATCTCGGACAACATGTATATAGCGGTTGCTTGGGACTTCACTAAAAAAGATCACATGCGCAAGCGTCTCCACTGATCGGAGGGACAAATGAATGAAATTCTAAAAAACCTGGCGAATTCCTGGGATTGGGAGACTCCGTCAAAACAAGTCACAGAAATAGTGGAATGGAATTCGCAGTTCCCGGAAGTCCAGGAACTGTTTACCAGCCCTGATGGTGAGCGTATAGCAGCGATAGTCCAGAGTGAGGACGAAAGCTTCACGGTCAGCGTCAACGGGGATATCTGGTCCACTACATTTGAAAAGGCCTGGTCGCTCAGGTTCAGTCCTGATGGAACACTTTTTGTCCTGGGAATGAATGATGATGAGTGGTCGGTCTTTGAGGAGGACAACCAGTGGGATGACAGCTTCGAATACGTCTGGAATCTCACGTTTAGTCCGAACGGTAAAGTTGCTGGAGTTAACATCAGGAGTTCTGAAGGGTACGGAGCCTCTTTAAATGGGCTGACCTGGGATGAGAAATTCGTTCAGATCAGGAGCATGCATATCAGCAATGATGGCCAGAACTCAGCCGGGAATGTTCAAATGGAGCCGCTTTCCGAGGGTGACATTGTCACATTCAAAAAAGGCCTTTGGAGTCTGGCAGTTAATGGTCATCCGTGGGAACAGCGTTTTCTGAACGTTTGGGGTTCGGCTTTCAGTTCTGACGGCTCCCGAGTAGCAGCGGAAGTCCGCCTGCAGTCCGGTAAACAGACAATTGCGGTGGATGGTGTTTGCTGGGATCAGCAGTTCCGGGCCGTATGGGAGCCTGTATTCATTCCTGGAACACACGAAGTAATAGCGCCTGGTCTGACTGAAACCGGATGGAAGTTGCACATTAACGGAACCCCACTTTGGAACGAGTCTTTCAATCAGATATGGAGACAAAAATTCGGACCCGATGGCAAGCGCCTGGCCGCCGTAGTTTCCCCTGAATTTGGCCGGTGGTCCATAGCAGTTGACGGGAGTATCTGGAAATCCAGTTTCAGCGATGTTGTTTTGGACCCGATCTTCAGTTTTGATTCAAAACATGTAGCTGCGGCAGTTAAGGACAATAACCGGTGGAGCATAGCGGTCGACGGGGCGCCCTGGAATCAGACCTTTGACATGGCTTGGGATCCGATCTTCAGTCCTGATGGCGCTGATGTGGCCGCCAAAATCGCACTGGGCAAAAACTATTTTCTGGCGTTGAACGCTAAACTGGTCCTTGGGCCATTTGAAGAGATGTGGGACCCCGTTTTTAGCCCGGGGGGAGACAGGATTCTAATCAAGTGTGTCGAAGAAGGTCACTATTTAAGGAAGATTGTTCCGGTCAAAGACCTTTTGAGAAAATAGAGGAGAACGCCAATGTATGACTTTGTTAGTGGACCACTTGTGTGGATAGCCTTCGTGGTTTTCTTTGCCGGTATGATTTACCAGTTTCTTGCAATGCTCAAATCTGCCAGGAAAGACAAGGTCATCTACCCATACATGAGCCTCAAGTACAGTCTCAGGTCGCTGTTGCACTGGATCGTTCCATTTGCGTCCCGAAACATGAGGGCAAGATACGAATTTACAATAGTAACATTCATTTTTCATATCTCACTGATATTGCTTCCGATTTTTCTGGTGGCCCATGTTGTGATGTTTTCCTTTTCGTGGGGCCCCCACTGGAGAGTATTCCAGGCAAGCACAGCTACATTTCTAACAATAATGGTGATTTTTGCATGCCTTTTTTTCCTGTGCCGAAGATTGATGCTGCCCGAAGTGCGTTTCGTAACTGAACCATCGGACTACCTTCTCCTGATAATAGCCGTGGCTCCTTTCCTGACTGGGTTTGCCGCTTCCAGACAATGGTTTGATTATGAGACCGTGGTGATAATTCACATGATTTCAGGGGCAGTCATGCTCATGGCCATACCTTTCACCAGGTTGAGCCACATGCTGTATTTCCCATTTACCAGGGCCTACATGGGCTCTGAATTTGGGGCGGTAAGAAACGCGAGAGATTGGTGAAAGCCAGTCTGTCAGGAGGACATACAATGGGACTACCTGCGCTGCCAATAGTAAATGATTCCGGGATGGACTTGCCAGTCCAGGAACTCACGCCGGAACGAATCGCCGAAGTTTTTAACCGGATAATGGACAATGAAACAGCAGCCAGATTCAGAGTGTATCTAAACACATGTGTTCACTGTGGATTATGCTCGGACGCCTGTCACTGGTTCTTGTCCAACGATAGAGATCCCCGTTTTTCGCCGGTCGGCAAGGTAAAACAGACTCTATGGGAACTGGTAAAGAAGAAAGGCAGGGTCAAGCCCGAGTTCATCAAGGAATGTTCCCGTATATCGCAGACTGAGTGCAATGTATGCAGGCGCTGCAGCATGTACTGTCCTTTTGGGATAGACATTGCGTACCTGCTGTTGACGGTAAGGCGGATATGCAGTGAGCTGGGAGTGGTTCCCCAGTTCCTGCAGGACACTGTAAACAGCCACGCCGTCACACTGAATCAGATGTGGGTAAAACAGGATGAATGGATCGATACCCTTCAGTGGCAGGAAGAAGACGCCAGAGCTGAAATTAAATCGGCGAGAATTCCCCTGGATAAGGAAGGGGCTGATGTATTTTACTCGGTAATTGCTCCTGAGCCTAAAATTCTGGCCCAGCTCATCGGAAACATTGCGCAGATCATGGCCGTGGCCAAAGTAGACTGGACCATGCCTTCCTTTGACGGGTGGGACAACAGCAACATGGCCATGTACTCAGGCGATTTCGAAACCATGGGAAGGGTAGAAAGGGCGCACCATGACGCAGCGCTGAGGCTGAAGTCTCGCCGGATAGTCATGGGTGAATGCGGACACGCATTCAGGGGCGCAGTTTATGATGGCCCCAAGTGGTTAGGTTGGAGAGAACCCCCTATACCGCTGATTCATGCCGTTGATTTTTACCATGAATTGATAACGACTGGAAAACTCCGGATTGTGAGAAAGTTCGAGACTCCCGTAACCGTCCAGGAGCCGTGCAACATAATCCGTGGTCGTGGTTTGGGAGGCAAGCTAAGGGAAATCATTGCCGCCACGTGCTCTGATTTCAGGCCTCCCGAACCTGATTTTGAACACAACTATTGCTGCGGGGCTGGCGGAGGGGTCATCAATTGCGGACCTCAGTGGAAGACTTCCCGGGTAAAGGGAAATTCAGTCAAGGCTGATCAGTTAGCGGCTACAGGGGCCCACATAGTAATAACGCCCTGCCACAACTGTCACAGCGGCATTGAAGACATCATCAGTGGATACAAACTGGGAATGCATGTGAAATTCTTCAGTGAAATACTGATGGAAGTCATTGACGTGCCAGACGAACTAAAAGCCTAGAGCATTCTTGATAATACAGTCAAAGAATGAGGAGGAGTGGATCAATGATACAGATCAATCGAAAGCTCAACTTTTTTGCGCTGGGATTGAGTTGCGTCCTCGTTCTCAGTGGTTCAGGCCTGGTCCACTCTGATGCGCTTAAAACGGCTCACTCAGATGTCACCCAAGGTCTGGTGTTGATGATTGATCACCTGGGAAACTCAAAGCAACTGCAAAGGCCTCCGGTGGCTTTTAATCACGATCAGCACACCAGGGCTCTAGATTCCAGAACCAGACAGGATTGCGCTACATGCCATCTGATTAAGGATCCGACTGGTGTTGGAAAAGACCAGAAACCTGATAGCTTTCTTTTTCCAAAACAGGATTTTGATCGGACAGACAGTTCTCAGATCATGAATGCTTATCACAATGCATGCGCTAGCTGTCACAAGACAATGTCCAAAGAGGGAAAGAAGACCGGACCCAAGATCGGGCTGTGTGGCAAATGCCATGTAAGGAAGAGCCAGGTCCAGAAGGCAAACTGGGATCGCAGTCCAATTTTCAATTACGTTGAACACGCAAAACATCTCGAAAAAGTTAGCCAGAATCCGAAGGTCAGGAACTACAACATTGCGGGTCAGATCGAAATAGTCGGTGAACTTCGCGACCCTCAGTCCAACTGTCATCTTTGCCATCATTCCTACGATGAAAAAAAGAAGAAGCTATATTACAGCAAGGACACTGAAAATTCATGCGGTTCCTGTCACAAGTCCAGAGATGAAAAAAACATCCGATCGCTGCGTAATGTTGTTCACACAGCATGCGTAGGTTGTCACACCGAGGCAAATAAAAATTCCGTAAAAGAGGCTGTTCCAGCAACTCTGACCAGCGTTCCAGGCTCCAAAAAGGACCTGGCTCCCGTAGAATGTGTCGGCTGTCACAAGACACACAAGCCGTTAACGCCTGAAGAAATAGCCAGGACTCCACGATTGGTCAGGGGACAGAAAGATTTCATGCCGCTGACGTACGGGGACAAAGAGGTAGGCGCCAAAACGCCAACCACAAAGTCACGGATGAAATCGGTTTATTTCAATCACAAATCACACGAACCCAGAGCACAGTTCTGTAGTTCCTGTCATCACTATTCCCTGGAAGCCTGTAAAAACTGTCACACCATGGCTGGAGACCCCAAGAAAGGTGGGGGGGTAAGTTATGAGCGGGCTTTTCACATGGCCACATCAAAATTAGCCTGTGTAGGTTGTCACCAGGGAGTTACCTCCTCAGCAAAATGCGCCGGATGCCATCAGTCGATGCCTGACACGGGTCTCAAACAGTCTACTTGCGCAGTTTGCCACACTGGCCAGCAGGAGGGTAAGCCTGCGGAGGCGCCGGATCTTCCTGTGACCTTTGATAAAGAGAAGGTCCCTGACAAAATATTGATCAATACAATTGAAAAAGAATTTAAACCGGCTGAATTCCCACATGGAAAAATAGTGGCCAATTTGTCGGGAATTTCAAACAAAAGCCCCCTGGCAAAAGCGTTCCACGCCCAGAAGGGCGAAAACGCAATATGCGCCGGATGCCATCATCATACTGAGCAGGCTGCCGCTCAATCCCGGAAAGTACCGGCATGCGCATCATGCCACACGAGGAGCTTTGATCCATCGAACCTTGGTCGGCCCGGTATTCTGGCTGCTTATCACAGGCAGTGCATGGGATGTCATGAAGCGATGAATCAGAAGCCACTTTCCCTGGAATGCGCAAAATGCCATCAGCCTAAAGAAAACGCTCAGCAAACGGCAAAACAGTCTCTGAAGATGGAGCCTGTCAGCCACAAATAACATGATCAAATTCACGAAAAGAGGTGACAGACATGCCTAATATACTCCACGAGTTTTACACAATGACCAAAGGAATGGAGTACCTGGTCGTAATACTATACCTTTTCATGTTTATTTCTTTCTGGCGATTTCTCACATACAGGGAAAAGGACTAATGCTAACCAGCTCAAGCAAGGTGGCCTATTCACTCGGGCCCAAAAAGGAGAGGGTCGAAAATGGATGCAAATAGAAGAACCTTCTTAAAGACGTTGGCAAGCGCCGGACTTGCAACAGGCTTGTTTGGGGCCAGTTCAGCCTCTGCCGACCTGGTACACCTGCCGGGCTATCCTAACCAGTATGGTGTCCTTGTAGATACAACAGTGTGTATTGGCTGCAGACGATGTGAGTGGGCATGTAAGGAGTGGAACAAGCTGCCTAACCAACTCTCCCTGAGCGATTACGAAAAGGATAAAACTGTTTTCGATCGACTAAGACGAACCAGCGAAGACACATACACCGTGGTTAACAGGTTTGAAAATCCACTCGACAAATCAAAACCGATTTATGTCAAGAAACAGTGTATGCACTGCATCGAACCGGGGTGCGCTTCTTCATGCTTTGTCAAGGCGTTTACCAAGAACCCCGAGGGAGCGGTTACTTATGACGCTTCCCTGTGTGTTGGATGTAGATACTGTATGGCTGCCTGCCCGTTTGACATCCCTGCCTATCAGTATTATGACCCGTGGACTCCGGAGGTCACTAAATGCACATTCTGTTTTGATCGGATAGTTAAGGAGGGTGGAGTGCCAGCCTGTGTTTCCGCCTGTCCAGTTGAAACGATGACCTTTGGCAAACGCACCGATCTGATAGAGTTGGCTCACAAGAAAATTATCGATCATCCCGGTCGCTACGTTAACCATATTTATGGTGAAAAGGAAGTTGGGGGTGTGAACTGGATGTATTTGTCCGCAGTTCCGTTTGACAAGATAGGATTCAGGACAGATCTGGGAACAACTCCGATTCCGAGTCTAAGCAAACCTTTTCTATCGCTGGTCTCGCCTGTATTCATAGTCATTCCGGCCCTGGCAATGGGGCTGTACAGCTTCAAACATCGAAGGGATGTCCTTGAAGAAAAGGCGATCAAAGAGGCGCTGGAAAAGAAGGAGGGCAAGTGATGGAAACGTCTGCGGCTCAATCTGGATTCAAGCCTACGTGGGTTCAGGAAAATATATTCCTTGGGATGACTTTCAAGGATTACATGAAAAGCAACATCACCCCGTTCAATGGAGTTGTAGCGCTGATTCTGGCTATAGGAATCCCGGTGATAATTTACAGGATAGTCTTTGGCCTGGGTCCCTCAACCAACCTCAACGACAACAATCCATGGGGTATCTGGATAGGTTTTGACATGCTGTGCGGAGTAGCTTTGGCCGCTGGCGGATTCGTCATCGGGTCTGCCGTTCATCTGTTCGGCATGAAAGAATATTCCTTCCTGTTCAGGCCTGCAGTTCTAACCGGTTTTCTGGGATACCTCTTCGCAATCATAGCGCTCACTTTTGACCTCGGGCGTTATTACCGCATTCCTTACCCCATGTTCGTATCGTGGGGGGTCAATTCCGTGCTGTTCCTTGTCGCCTGGCATGTCGCGCTCTATTTGAGCTGTCAATTTGTAGAATGGTGTCCAGCGATATTTGAATGGCTGAACATGAAAAAGGCCAGGAAGATTTTTATTAAAGCTACTCTTGGAGCGACTATTTTTGGTGTGTGTTTATCGATGTTGCATCAATCTGCTCTTGGATCCATTTTCCTGTTAATGCCTGAAAAGCTTCATCCTCTATGGTATTCAGAGTACATTCCGTTGTGGTTCTTTATGTCCGCCGTGGTTGGTGGTATCGTCATGACGATTATCGAAAGCGCCGCGTCCCACAAGATTTTTGCAAAGCAGGTCAAGGACCACGATCCAAAACACCTGGACAGAGTCACCATAGGTCTTGGGAAAGCGGCTTCTGTTGGACTTTTCGCATATTTCTTCATGAAAGTGATTGGACTGGCTCACAGCAATAACTGGGGGTATCTGAACACTCCTTATGGTTATCTTTATCTGTTTGAAGTTATAGGATTTGTCCTGATTCCAGCTATAATGTTCATGTATGCGGTCCAGAACGAACTTGTCGGAATGGTAAGGTCCATGGCCATTGTAACGGTGATAGGCATCATCTTTAACAGGGTAAATCATTCCATCATAGCATTCAACTGGCATCTGCCGCTTGAGGAGCGATATTATCCTCACTGGATGGAAGTGGTCCTGACTATCACAATAGTGACGATTGGAATTCTGACTTTCCAATGGATAATGAACAGGATGCCGATCCTTTATGATCACCCTGCCTTTGAGCCCGAGAAACACTAGCAGGATAGCTTGAGGGAGGCCCACATGCCAAAGAAAATACTGGTTGTTGATGATGATCCATCAGTTGTCAAATACCTCACCACATTCCTTAAGGATTCCGGTTATGAAACCAGGTCCGCTTCGAATGGAGAAGAGGCGTTTGAGATGCTCAAGCAGGAGAGGGCCGATCTGGTCACTCTCGATCTCCAGATGCCAAACGAGACTGGAACACGTTTTTACCGGAACGTAACAAAGGACAAGGATCTGAAGGACATTCCGATAATAGTGATCAGTGGGTTAGCCGGGCGGCACCTGGCTGTCTCAAAACCAGTCGCTGTTTTCGATAAACCGGTTGACAGGAACGCATTGCTTAAAGTAGTGCAGGATACTATCGGTTAGCATTTTTGTCGGGTGTATTGTAGCGGGACTCCCAAAGCAATTTGGAAGCGTCTCATTTCATCATTCAACCTCTCACTAACAGCGAGTCGAGTGGAGCGCCGCCATGTCAACACTCAGGAATGAAGACTATCTGCGACTACTCGACTCATTACCCTGCTACATCACACTTCAGGACAGAAATCTCACCATTTTATGGAATAACGAATTCCATCGCCGCGATTTCGGCGAAGCCAAGTCACGAACCTGCCGCGATCTTTACAGAATAGACTCCTCCAAATGCGAATTCTGCCCCGTTAAAAGCACCTTTGACGATGGCATGGTCCACAATAAGGAAATGACATTGATTACCAATAAGGGAAAAAGAATCAATGTCATAATTTACTCATCTCCGATGCGGGATGAAGAAGGCAAAATTGTTGGGGTCATTGAAACAGCGGTTAACATAAGTTCCGTGAAGGAGATGCAGAAGCAGCTGATTATGCTGGGTCAGACCGTAGCTGGTATGGCTCATAGCATCAAGAACATAATGATGGGTCTGGATGGTGGAATCTACATTGTCAATCGCGGTCTTGAGGACAAGGATCAGAAAGAAGTGAGGGAAGGTTGGGAAATAGTACTGCTGAATTTCGAGAAAATTTCTCAAATAGTTAAAGATATTCTGTATTGTTCCAAGGAACGTGAACCTAACCTGAGAGTCGTGCGGCCAAATCAAATCGTGGAGGATATTTTTAGTTCGTTCAAGGATGCCGCTTCCCGCTATTCCATCGAGCTAAAACTGGATATTGATGAAACCATTGAAAAAGCGGTTCTTGACCCAGATGGACTAACTAACGTCCTCTCCAACCTGATCAGTAACGCAATGGACGCCTGCAAAATGGACATAATGAAAGAAAGGCATCTGATTGAAATCAGGACCAGGAAAGGTGTTGATGGGGCCGTGGTGTTCGAAGTCGCGGACAACGGTGTTGGCATTGACAAAGATCTCAAGGATCATGTCTTTCAGGAGTTTTTCTCATCCAAGGGAGACAAGGGCACTGGTTTGGGATTGATGGTCACACAGAAAATAATGCGGGAACACGGTGGAAGAATTACCTTCAGGTCCCGTCCAGCAGAGGGAACCACATTTGTGGCTACATTCCCCAAAAGGGAGTTGGCTGTTGAGTCTGAATAAAATCTACAAATCCGTTTTGTTAGTCAGTCCTGGGAATCATTCATTCTGAAAGTCATCCCTAGTCATCGATCGTCGCGGTGGTATTCTCTCTCCTGAATTACATTCTTGACCTCGGACAACAGCGCCCCCAAGAGATCAGGCTCATCATAGGTTGCAATCTTGAGTCCTTTTTTGAACAATATCCCACGGCCCTTACCACCTGCTATTCCGATGTCAGCTTCTCTGGCCTCCCCTGGGCCGTTAACGATGCAACCCATTACTGCGACTTTTATGGGGGCAGTGATGCCCGACATGGCTTTTTCCACTTTTTTGGCGAGGCCGATCAAATCTATCTCTGTCCTGGAACATGTGGGGCAGGATATTATCTCCACTCCCCTTTGTCTGATTCCCAGGGACCTCAGAATGGAATAGGCTGCGGTGATTTCATTCTCCGGAGGGGCCGTTAGAGATACGCGGATTGTGTCACCTATGCCCTTTACCAGTAAAAGACCGATTCCCAAAGCCGACTTGACAGCGCCCGGGATCAAAGTGCCCGCTTCTGTCACTCCTACATGGAGGGGATAGTCCACTTTCTCGGAAAGTAGAGTGTATGAGTCTATTGTTCGAGCCACGTCAGAGGCTTTCAGAGATATTTTTATGTCAGTAAAATTCTCTCTCTCGAGTATGGAAACATGGCCCAAAGCGCTTTCGACCATTGCTTCAGGTGTTGGGGAGCCATATTTTTCCAGTAGTTTCTTCTCCAGAGAGCCTGCGTTCACACCAATCCTGATGGGTATTTTTCTGTCTGAGGCGGCTTTGACGACTTCCCGAACCTTTGCTGATGATCCTATATTGCCTGGATTGATCCTTAGGCCGTCTACCCCCTGGGCAATGGCTTCAAGAGCAAGTTTGTGGTCGAAATGAATGTCGGCTACTAACGGAATTGCTGTCTTCTTCCTGATTTCACCGAGGGCTTTTGCTGCCACCATATCTGGGACACCGCATCTTACGATCTCGCATCCGGCTTTTTCGAGCCGTTTTATCTGCCGGATGGTGGCCCTTGTGTCTCGTGTATCGGTGTTGGTCATTGATTGCACGGAGACAGGAGCGCCGTCTCCTACGGGAACGCCGCCGATGTTGATCCGCCTGGTATATTTTCGGTCTACTATCATTTTAATTTACCAAATACTGACAGGAATTGACCTTGATCATCTTTCACCGTACCATGTGTCATAGTATTTGAGATATTCTCCGGTTTTGATGCGCTCCCACCATGTATGGTTTTCGAGATACCATTTTATGGTCTGATCAATCCCATCCGGAAAAGTGATTTCCGGGTTCCATCCAAGACTGGATGACAGTTTATCCGCATTCATGCAATAACGTCTGTCATGTCCGGGCCTGTCCTTGACAAATTTGATTAGCGATTCGGGTTTGCCCAGTTTGCTCAAAATCAGCCTGACTATATCAATGTTGTAATATTCACAGCGGCCACCAATGTTGTAGACCTGTCCTGATGCTCCTTTTCTCATGACCAGATCAACCGCCTTGCAATGATCCAGCACGTGTATCCAGTCACGGACGTTCATGCCGTCGCCATATACGGGCAACTCCTTGTTCTCGAGGGCATTGGAGATCATCAGCGGAATCAGCTTTTCAGGGAACTGATAGGGGCCGTAGTTATTGGAGCACCTTGTTATTACCACATCAAGCCCAAAAGTCTTGAAATATGCATGCGCCAGCAGATCGGCAGATGCTTTTGAAGCTGAATAGGGGCTGTTGGGTTCAAGAGGATTGTTTTCCGCAAAAGATCCTGTTGGACCGAGTGAGCCATAGACCTCGTCGGTGGATATCTGAACGAATCTGGGGATGTTGAATTCCCTGCAGGCGTCAAGAAGGACCTGAACTCCAAGAATGTTTGTTCTGACAAATGCTGAAGCGTCAATTATTGACCTGTCAACATGGGATTCCGCCGCAAAATTCACTATTACATCGGGTCTTTCGGAGGCAAGAAGCCGAACTGTTTCACGATTTGTTATGTCACCCCTGGAAAACCTGTATCTGTCAGATTTCTCCACCGATTTCAGGTTTTCCGGATTTCCGGCATACGTGAGCAGGTCAAGGTTGATTACGTTCACATCAGGATAAGTATCCAGCATGTGAATTATGAAATTGCTTCCGATGAATCCACATCCACCCGTGACAAGAATCTTCATGGAGTCCTCTTCGGTTTAATACAATGTATTTATTGTCTTGAACTTCCGTTATCAGTTGAAAAAACACAGGACCTCGAGGAGAGGCCCGGTGTGTGGTGTTGATCATTGAGTTGACGGTTCTGTCATCCGTCCTTGCGGCTCCAGTCGTAAGGGATTTCTCCTGAGTGAGGATCAACCCTGAACTCATCAGGGTTTGTCCTGTTGTACGGCTCAGAAGGAACATTTATGACGTAGGCCTCATACTCACTTATACATTTCCATCCGTGAAAAACGCCCGCTGGAATGACAATCAGGGCGGGCTGATACTCACCCACATAAAACACGTTCAATGATCCACGTGTCGGTGATCCTTCCCTGTCATCATATAAAACAGCCTTTACCATTCCCCTGACACAGGTAAAACGGTCATCCTGCAGGTTGTGGTAATGCCATGCCTTTACGACGCCGGGATAAACGGTCGAGAGGTAAACCTGGCCGAACCCGGTGAAGAAAGTGTCGTCATTTCGCATTATTTCCATCAGACGTCCGCGTTCATCAGGAACCACTTTCAGACCCTGGAATATTACCCCGTCGATGGGTTTGTTATCAGGCTCTTTAAATTTCGTTTTCCCAATTTCAGTGGTCAAATCTTGTTGGCGCCTCCCTGCGCAACGAGGTTGGAGGCTTTGAGAAGCGAATCAAAAGTTCCTGCGTCCGTCCACCAACCATCCAGCATGGACCAGGTCATTGTTCCCTGGTTTATATAAAGATTGTTGACATCCGTTATTTCCAGTTCGCCACGTTCTGAGGGCGAAAGTCCCTTTATGAAGCTGAAAACCTGAGAGTCAAACATGTAGATCCCAGTGACAGCAAAGTTTGAGGCCGGTTTTTTTGGCTTTTCCTCAATGAATAACACCTTGTCGCCTTCAAGGGCCGGAACGCCAAACCGCATTGGATCAGGAACCTCTTTCAGTAGTATTTTAGCCCCTGAGCCCTGTAATCGGTATGAATCAACGGCGTCCCTGATGTTTTTCTCGATTATGTTGTCTCCCAGGACTACGCAGATAGGGCCGTTATTGGCATGGGCCTCAGCCAGAGACAAGGCGTCCGCTATACCGCCTTCGCCCTCCTGATAGGCGTAATTGATGTGATCCACTCCGTGTTCCTTCCCGTTTCCGAGAAGTCTGAGGAAATCGCCCGGATTGTTGCCGCCTGTTACAATGAGAATGTCCGTTATTCCAGCTTTAACAAGGCATTCAACCGGATAGGTTATCATAGGCCTGTTATACACTGGCAACAGATGCTTATTGGTAATTTTAGTAAGAGGATAGAGGCGCGTTCCCAAGCCACCGGCCAGCACCACTCCCTTCATTAGACACCTCCTTGGTAAGGGCGGAAAATGAAAAACGGGCCCTCAAATAAAACGGTGGCAGGTCTTTCAGCGTTTATCTTGAGGCATGAGCCCTGTCAATTCGGGAAACTACAGCGCCCATAACAGCAGTTGCGATGTACAAGACCATAAGAACAAGGAATACCGCAATGAACCTTAACATAAGGGTCCCGATTATCCACGTCCAGCTATCACCTGATATTACAATTTTTGAGCCGCCACTTTCAAGTTTAGATATTGAAATGGAATGCCAGGGACGATTACTATGATCCTCAATGTAGATCGATGAGCCCCTGTCCCATGTCTTGACATGTTTGTGAGATTTAAAGGCCTCATCATAAAAGCTCACCACATCTTCGTAGCGGGAAGGCACTATTTTTTCCAGTCTGGCATCATTGTGAAACGTGATCTCTCCTCCTGCCATCAAAGGGGCTTCCTTGAAGGATTCAGTTGCGTGAGCGGATGAAAACATGAACAGCGCAAGAAAGTTGACCAAGAATATTCTTTTCATGGGTATATTCCTCAGTCTTGTTTAAACGCTCAGCCAAACATGGCTATAAACATTCCAGCAGCGGCGGCTGATGCTATTACGCCAGCCAGATTAGGTCCCATGGCATGCATCAGGAGATAGTTCCGTTTGTCCGATTCGAGGCCAACCGACTGAGAAACCCTTGCGGACATAGGAACTGCGGAAACCCCTGCTGAACCAATCAGCGGATTAATTTTGTCCCGGAGGAACAGGTTCATGATTTTCACAGTCAGAATCCCTCCGGCAGTACAAACGGCAAAATCGATCAATCCCAGACTGAATATGAAAAGCGGCTTGGCGCTGAGAAATTTTTCGGCTTCCATGGTTGCGCCGACCGATATCCCAAGAAAAATAGTCACAATGTTCATCAAGTCATTTTCAGCTGTGTCCGCAAGTCTTTTAACCACACCGCTTTCTCTCATGAGATTACCGAGCATGAACATTCCCATGAGAGGAATGACCGCCGGCACAAGGATTGCGATCACACCGCACGCCACTACAGGATAAACCATTTTTTCCTTTTGAGAGACTGTTCTGATCTGTTTCATCCGGATTTTTCTCTCGGCGTCTGTAGTCAGCATCCGCATGATAGGAGGTTGAATCAGCGGTACCATGGCCATGTAAGAATAGGCGGCAAGCGCGTTTGCTCCCAGCAACTGTGGGGCAAGCGCCTGGGTCAGATATATTGTAGTGGGGCCGTCAGCTCCTCCGATCACTCCCACCGAAGCGGCCTCCCGAAGCGTAAATCCAGCCAGGACACAACCAGTAAAAGTCACAAAAACGCCAAGTTGGGCTCCCGCCCCAACCAGCAACATCCTCGGATTGGCAATGAGTGGTCCAAAATCTGTCATTGCGCCGAGTCCGAGAAAAATGACGCAGGGAATGACTTCCCATTCCAGACCGTAAGTGTAAAAAATCTGCAGAAGTTGCGGTTTGCCTTCAGAAAACCCCATCAGCGGAACCATCGGAAAGTTCACAAGAAAAATGCCAAAGCCTATTGGCAGGAGCAACAGTGGTTCAAAATTGCGAACAATGGCCAGGTAAAGAAAAAAGCCACTTACACCCCACATGACAACCATTTTCCATGTCAGTTTCAACAAACCGGTGGTCTGCAGGATTCCCTCGAGCATGTAGTAGACTTCTTGAAGAGTCATACGGTCCCTCGCCAGAACATCCCCGGAAGTTTCTTACAATTACCCTCTCAGACTCATGACCATTCTGGATCGGTCACATCAAGCTTATAGCCAATATTAACTGACCAGCCGACTGCTGGCAACCCTTGCCGATGCCGTTGAACAGCTCATATTCACGAGTATCCCCTGTTTTCTATGGCTTTTTTATGACCTGGGCCTAAAAACCTCAAACCATATGGCAGGTTGGAAGCCTGCCGTGCAAATTTAGATAATTTGTGATAGCTAATCTGTAATCATTGACTTACGATGATAAGTGAGATAATTGAAAATGAATTGATCTGAAACGTTTTTTCTGACTGAGCACATCACAATTGATCCTTTGAGATTGCAAGATAGCCCGCTCGACATTTTGCTCAGGGGTGTCCGTTAATTCATGAGTTTAAAACCCTCGAAAAGTGTACCCAGGTTTTATGTGAGGTTTGAATACAGACTGGATTCATTCAATGGTAAAGATCTAAAATGCTGCAATTAACCTTAGAAGAATTTGTCGAAAACGTACCTTCTCCGTGCGCCCTGATAAACCGTGATTACGACATAGTTGCCATTAACAGGAAACTCATGGAGATAGCCTGCCTAACGTCAGGAGACAAGTGTTACGAGCAGTTGGCTGGCCTTGATGAACCTTGCCCGGCTTGCGCAATGGGTGAGCTTTTAGATCAAAATTTGATCGGTGGTGTTGCGCATCAGCACGAACGTCCTGGATATTCGTGTCTGGTGAGTTTTGGTCTTGTTCGGGACATGCAGGGGTCGAACCTGGTCCTGGAGACGGTAAGGCCATTAAATGAGTATGAGGAAGACTGTTCTAAAGCATTGCGGGAATCGCGAAAGACGCTGTCTGGCATGTTGAACAAACTCTCTGGCCTGGTATCGGTAAGTCGCTCCCTCATGCAAAAGTGCCCGATAGGCGTCAAGATCAACCAGGTTATACAACAGATCGAGAAATCTCTTGGAGCCGGTCCAAGTCTGCACATCTGGATTCAACTGGGGGACACCACCTATGGAGCAGTTCCGGAACGGATAGAGGGAATTGTTTCGGTTCAGGAAATCAGAGTTGAAAATGTTATCCGTGGAAATGTGTGCGCCAGCTTCTCGATTGAGATGGAATTGCTCACCGAGGATGAATATTTTCTGAAGGAAGCGGCTGACCTCATAGGACGGCAACTGGAAATATCGGAACTCGAGAATATGTTGAGGCATTCGGAGGAACGCTACAAGAAGCTTGCCTCAAATCTTGCCAAAGAAATGTGGAGTCGCACCGAGGCCCTATCTCAGGAACGAAGCTATCTGGAAGGCGTTTTGATGTCCTCTGCCGACATCATTATCACTACTGATCTTGCCGGCCGGGTAGTGGAGTTTAACCCGGCTGCGGAACGACTGCTTGGATATAGCGCCGAGGAAATTCAGGGTAAGCCGGTAAACGATTTATGGGTAGACGCACAGGAACGCGAACGGATACTTGAGGAAGTTATAACTACCGGTGGTATAAGTAACTATCAGACACAACTCAGACACAAATCCGGCAATGTCGTGGAGATATCTCTGACACTTTCGGTTTTGAAGGATGGAGAGGGCAGGATACTGGGCACCGTTGGCATCAGCAAGGATGTCGGCGAAGAAAAGGCCATAATGAGAGAGCTTGAGAGGCTTAATCAGAATTACATGGAGTCTGTTCATTTTATAAGCCACGAAATGAAAAACTCGTTAATGGTCATCGGTGGATTTGTTCATAGACTGTTGAATTCGGAGACGGATCAGTCGCGCAAGGATCAGCTTGAAATAATTTACCATCACTCAAAATTTCTTGAAGCCATGAGCCGTGATTTTCTCACCCTGGCTGATCTGGAACAGGGGGAATTTCAGCCTCGTAAAGAACCGATACAGAATTTTTACGAGGAGGTCATTTTGCCTGCGATGATGGGCCTCAAGGAACGCTATCCCAATTCCTTCCAGAGTTACGACGCTAGCATGGGTGGGGTCGGAACGATAAAGGTCACGGCTGACCCGCGACTGTTGGAAGTTGTTTACCGGAATCTGTTTGGAAATGCTCTGAAATATGGAAAAACCAATGGCAGGATAGCCTATGGAGTTGCCACTCTCGAGTCGGAATATTTGTTTAACGTATGGAATGAAGGCCCTGGAGTTGAGCCACATGAGGCGGAGAAAATATTCGACAAGTTTTACAGAGTCAAGAATGAAATGACCAGGGGAAAACGTGGCACAGGCCTGGGACTCTACAACATCAGAAAGATAATAGAAGCCCACGGCGGGAGGATCTGGTGTGAATCAAGACCTGGCCATTGGATAAACTTTCTGTTCACATTGCCAAAATAAACATTTTCTGGACGCACAATATTTTAAGGCGGACAGAGTCTGTCGTATATGATGACAGATTCCGCCCGCCGTGGCCAGCTTTAAGAGGGACTATGCTGTTCAGTTCTTGGCTACAGGTTCAATTTTAGTCGCAGAGACTCTTCTTCTTGTTATGCTATCCTTCAGAGCCTTCCTGTATACCAGTCTCGTGTCATGAAAGTGATTTGGGCTTCCCAGGACTACAATCAGCAGATCATTCTTATCGGGGGCAAACTGTGAGGCCAGGCAATGCCCCGCCCGAACCGTAAATCCTGTTTTGCCACCGATTACTGGCAGGTTGTCACTCAATAGCTTGTTGGTGTTCCTGAGCGGGTATTCATTCTTTGTGTTCAGACTGCTCATCACGTAGCTCTTTTTCTGGACTATGGATCGTATAGTCTTGTCTGAAAAAGCTATTCTGGCAATATTGGCTATTTCTTTTGCCGTAGAGGAATTGGCGTCAATCTCTTCCTCGAGAACTTCCTGAGGCGGGCCAGGGGGCTTTCGATCCAGTCCGCTAGGTGTAAAGAATTCACTCTTCTTTGCCCCGAGCTGTCTGGCCTTTCTGTTGAGAGCCGCCACGAATTTCTGTTTACCGCCCGGGAAAGCGCATGCAAGAGCCTCAGCGCAATCGTTCCCGGAATTTATCAGCATACCATGCAGAAGGTCATTCACGGTTAGCTCATCGCCGGCTTTAAGGCCAACTACAAATTTTGGGACCGATTTGATGTGATCGGGTATCCTGACTTTGCCATCCAGTGGCATGTTCTCAAGCGTTACCAGAGCTGAAACCAGCTTTGTCAGACTTGCGATCGGGAGCTTCTGGTTTTCATTCCTGGCCATTATTGTTTCATTATTCGACAGATTTACACAATAAACCGCTTTAGCCTGAATGGTATTGGATGCAGGCTTTACAACCCTTTTAGTGATAGGCTTTTTCTTGAGTTTTTTAACCGGAGCGCTCTTTTGAACCGTTTTCTTTGCTATGTTCTTCTTTGTGATGTTCTTTTTGGCTACAGCGGCGCTCTTCTTCTGGGCGCTCCACCCAACACTCCCCGAACAAATAAAACATATCACAAAAAAAGCCAACAGAATGGATCGGTTAAATGACACAAAGCCTCCTTGTGCTGAATTAAGAGGTTAAAATATTTCAAAGGAAGCAACAGACCAGCAGATTGCGTTAAAATAATCGCTTAATGAACAACCTTATAGCAGAAAATGAGTGATTTGGGAAGAGTTTTCCACTTTAGCTAAACCGCGTGACCCATTAATATTACGCGAAAAATGATCCGGATTGGTCTGGCTCTTAAATCAAGATCTTGAATTATTGTATCGAATGGGTTTTAGTATAACCAAATAAACACATTCGACTTGTAACAGGGGACGTTAAACGATGGAAAGATCCAGAGTATGGTTTAGATGCGCGGCCATGAAAGATCCTGTTCTTCCCAGACTGCACAAACCGGCCCAAATTGGCTGGTTTGGCAAATACAGAAATATCGACCTGACTATAGAAAGGGAATTCTCAGGGGCTGAATTACTTAAACGAATGAAAGGCTGGATAACTGTAGACCCTGTGAAGGCTACAGAAGAGCTCCAGAAAAAAGGACGACTCAGGATATTTGATGATGGAGAACTGGTCGTCGAAACTGAAACCATGGAGGATATGCTATCCCTGCAGGACTCCATGAAAACAGCTTTCGGGGATCAATGCGACCTTGAAATAATTCCGAAGGATTAAAACCTGAACACGGAAATATCCACCCGGTTCATAGCTTCATTGTCATTCGCCAACAGGTGCGCAGAATTTGGACAACTTTTGACCAATTACATTTTTGAGGCTATCTTTTCCATTTTTGGAATCAGTTGAGGCTCTTATCATTACGGTTTGATTGATGTCGCATGAGTCTAGATCCGTTTGTCTCACATTGGGCGCAAAGCTCACTCAAGATTGGGTATTTGGGCGCTTAAAGCCATCTTTTCAGTAAGTTGTCCCCTGCAGCGTCTGATGCGGCAGGGGGCATTCTTCCGAATTGTGGAAGAGGTTCTTGTTCAGGAGAAAATCTTTTCGTCAATAGCGTCGGCTTCCGATGCGTCGGCCTCAAAGTCCCGCGCAAGTTTTGCCTGTTTCTCCTTAAGAAACTCCTTATACCACTCGCTAGCGATAATGACGGACATGACTTCATTAGTCCCGGTCCAGATAGAGGCCAGTCTCAGGTCCCTGAAGATTCTCTCCACCGGATAAACATTTGTGTAACCTATCCCTCCCATGACCTGCATGGCGTTGTGGGCGACCTTCTGGCAGGACTCGGTAACGAATTTCTTGGTCTCTGAGACCATGCGTCTGATGAGATTCTGGCCAGATCCAGCGTCTACTGAACGGGCCGTTGTGTAAACCAGAGAGCGGGCCGCGTCCAGTAAGGTGGCCGCTTCAGCCACCTGAAAGCTTACACCCTGGAACTGGTTTATCACCTGTCCAAAGGCTTTACGTTTGGTGGTGTAAGATGTGGCGACATCCAGAGCCGGTCGGGCTGCGCCTATTGTCATGGCAGAAGTTCCCAGGCGCTCAGGTATCATCATCGTATTAAAAACTGCGTAGGCGCCGTTCAGTTGGCCTACGACATTTTCTCTGGGAACCTTGACATCACGGAATACCACTCGTCCAGCGCCTCCGCCACGGCAGCCCATCAGACCATAAAGGTACTGAACGTCAACTCCATCCGTGCGGTCAACGATGAAGCAGGTCAAAGCCTTGTGAGGTTCGGCATTGATGTCCGTTTTTGCGTACACCAGAAAGAAATCAGCGCCTTCAGCGCCTACAATAAACCTTTTCTGGCCATTGAGCAGGTAATGATCACCTCTGTCCTCGGCTATTGACGTTGTCCCGAAGAAATCAGAACCGCCGCGAGGTTCAGTCAGACATTCAGCGGCAAAGATCTCGCCTCTGAGCAATGGTCTGACATATTTTTCCTTCTGAGCCTCGGTCCCGTGAAGGATTATGGCGTCACAGACAAGTTCGGCTCCGATACCGAAGGTGCAGGCGAAAATATAACCGAGTGTTCCTATTTCCTCCATGACCATGCATGTGGTGACCCAATCCATGTCCCGGCCACCCCATTTTGACGAGTACCTCACTCCAAGAAGATTTCGGCGTCCAGCCTCACGGAGGAACTCCGTCGGGAATTTGATCCTGTCTGCGTCCATGTCCAGGATCATACTGCGGGGAACCCATTTTACCAGCTGACGGGCTTCTTCCCTTATCTGAAGCTGTTTTTCTGTCAGCAAAAAATCAAACATATCGATCTCCTGACGTTTTACTATTTGTATTGATCACGCAACTGGAATTTCATCACCTTCCCGGTGGGTGTGTGGGGAAGGGTATCAACAATGTGAAAGACGCGTGGAATCTTGTATTTTGCGAGTTTGTCGGCCAGATAATTTTTTATGAAATCCGAGTCGATCTTCCTGTCCCTGGCCGGGACAACTACAGCTGCGACTGTTTCTCCCCATTCAGGATTCGGAACTCCTATAACAGCGGCTTCCATTATGTCGGGGCAGCTAACCAGGGCATCTTCGACTTCCTTGGAGTAGACGTTCTCCCCACCGGTGACAATCATGTCCTTGCTTCTGTCCACTATGTAAAGGTAGCCGTCTTCATCTATCCTGGCCATGTCACCAGTCTTGTACCAATTAGCTTCAAAAGCCTCAGCAGTCGCCTCATCGTTTTTGAAATAGCCCTTCATCATGCTGTCAGCCTGCAGCCATATCTCGCCGACTTCACCACTGACAGCCTGCCTTCCATCAGAATTCATCACTATCAGGTCTGCCCCGGGCAATGCCTTGTTACCTATCGACCCAGCTTTTGAAACCTGTTCGTAGGGCATCAGGACGGTTCCCGTCGGGCCGGATTCAGTCATGCCGTAAACCTGATAAAAATTGTCTGATCTGTATTTGGCCATCACCATGCGGGCTGTCTCTTCGGCCATCGGGCCGCCACCGTAGATCCAGCATCGCATTGAGCCTAGATCAAAATCAGCGAATGAAGGGATCATCTGGACTGGTAAAATATAAGAAATCGGCGCCCCAAAATAGACAGTGCATTTTTCCGATTGAATCGCCTGAAGGAAATGCAGTGGGTGATATTCCCGTATGAGAACCACGGTCCCACCAACATACTGTGTGCCCATGAACCAGTTATTCAATGGCGAAGAATGCCAGATAGGCATGGCCATCAGCGTGATGTCCTGCTCACCTATCTTGACGGCCAGAGCCCCCGTAATGCCGGCCATCATCACGCTTCGGTGCGTGTGTAAACACCCCTTGGGCTTCCCTGTCGTCCCACTTGTGTAGAGTATCTCGGCCAGGTCGTCATCTGATATGGTAACTTCGCTGAATGCGGGAGCGCCTTCGAGGAGGTTAGCCATCAGTTCATAGCTTTCCACCGAAGTGTCCATGGAGATCTTTTTGATTCTTGAGGACAGTTTTGATACTACTGGCTCCAGGGATCCGTCGAAAAAGAGGATTCTGGCTTCACTGTGATCCAGTATGTATTCCACCTCAGGGGCCATGAGCTTGTGATTTACAGGTACCACCACTCCGCCTGCCTTGATAGCCCCAAAGAACGCGATAACGAAATCAGGAGTGTTTTGACTCATGATCGCCACCTTGTCGCCCTTGCTCACTCCGAGGCCCTGCATGAGACCGGCCGCTTTTTCCGCCAGCCCTTTTAGTTCACCGTACGTTACATCGTTTCCGTTGTAACGAAGGCTAACCTTCTGTGGATACTTCCTTGCGTTCAGGTTCATCATCTGCGCCAGGTTCATGATTCTCTCCCTTTCTGATCTCTGATTGTCTCTTTAGTAGCTTGTCTCTCACCGTCAATATGTCCTGCTCCAAAAGCTGAAGCTCCTTGATGCGATCTCTAAGTTCCCTGAGCTTTTTTTCACCATAGGCTAAAGAAGTATCAATCTGGGTGATTTCATTGAACTCAGCGTCCGTCATACCAATCATCTCTGCTATCTCATCCAGTGAATATCCAAACCTTTTCCCCCTTAAGATGAGTTTTAGCCGAGCCCTGTCACGTCTGGTGTAAATTCGCTGATTTCCACTGGTCCTGTTGGGCGCAATTAGACCTTTTTCTTCATAAAAACGTATGGATCTCGGACTGATCTCGAATTCTGCGGCAAGTTCCGAGATGGAGTACAGTTTGTTTGTTTTTTGTGTTTCCATGCGCGGGCCTTAATATATCGTTTACGTCAACGTTAAGTATACGACGCAAGATGTTTTGTGTCAATTCTTTTGCGCGGTTATAGGCGCTGGAATCCAGATGGGACTCAAGCATTCGGCAAGATGACTGACACATGAAGCATTCAGGAGGTTATCTCCAGGGAGTAATGTGTCCAGAAGTAATATTTTTGAGGAGCGCAGGTTCTGTCAGAAGTACAGAGTTAGTCTCTGCCATCTGGTTAGCAATCTGTCAGCAATAATGGCCGCCAGAGTTGAATCTTTGGCAACTATTTTGCCGACTCCCTTCATTCCGACCATTACATTAGGCGGTGGATCGACGAATGGAGCTTTGATTCGGAAGACCGATCCGAGGCGAGGGATTACCTCAGCGGCGGGGGCTATATCTTTTACTGTAAGGGTGTAACTTTTGCGGGGGTTTCCTGAAAGGTAAAAGTCAAGCTGTTGCCCCTTTTTGACAAACGATATTCTGTCTTCGGGAACAAAAACTTCGACGGAGAGTTCAGAAGGGGAAGCTATTTCACAGAAAGGCTCTCCGGCCTGAAATTTCTTTCCAACAAGGCTGTCAACATCCTTGGTGATGACAATTCCGGAGACAGGGGCCTTTATTTTGAGGAACTGGGTTTCCCATTTGAGAAACTGTAGTTCTTCCCATGCAGACTTTCGTTTTAGTTCAACGAGAGCGCTTTCGGCGAGCCTGGATGGATCCTCATTGGCAGCGCCTCGCAAAATGGTCATTTCCGATGTGAGGATATCGTACTGCTTTTCCTGGATCTTGATTTTGTAATCCAGTTCACGACTATCCATAGTCGCCAAATCCTGATCTTTCTCCACCTTTGAACCTTCAAACACAAAGACCTTCTCAATCAAACCGTCGATTTTGCAGAAAGCCAGTCTTCGCTCTGTGGGCGCAATTTCAGCCTCACCGCCTATGGTAAACGGAAACGGGGCAAGAAAGACCAGCGCCAGGGCAATCAGGATAGCCAGCAACACGGCTTTTTTGGCCAAACTGAAACGAAGCAGAAAGGAGCGCTTCACAGGGTTGGGGTCGATAAGGGCTGCGAGTCCGGGTTTTTGAGCATAAAGGAGTTTTTCGAAGAGGGCGGCGGCAATGAAGGGGGCCACATTAAGAGTGGTCAGAATACCTAACTGCTCTGGTGGTGAAGAATCCAGGAATTCCAGGACCAGATGGGCCACGATCATGTTATTGTGATTCAGGGGAACAAAGAATATGAAACTGGAGCCAGAGTCCTTGGCATATTTTTCCAGAGCCCGTTTCAGGGCATCGCCCATTTCTTCATGGGGTAAATTTCCTTGAGCCGATATCAGGATGCCCCTGTCGAGGGATTTCAGGTCATCAGCAAATGTGTTTATGGCATCCGTGTATTTGGAGGTTTTTTCGACCTTTGAGAGCCCCCCAATTGCGGCTACTCCCGAATTCCCGCGTACGTGAGTCACAAGGCATGATCTGTCGAAAGGGACAAGAGCCCTAAGGTCTGTTGTCAGCAGAAAATATAATTCGTCAAGATCCTTGGACTGCAAACATCTTTTGACAAACTCCAACCCTAGAGCAAGAGCTCTTTGGCGTGGATCGACCCCTTTCCTGGGTTCAGGCGCTTTTGCCGCAGGGGCTACGGTCGTTCCGGCGAGTTTAAGAGTTTCAGTTGGCAAAGTAGATGAATGACCTTCCTAAAGAGTAGTCTCTTTGGTGAAAGTTCTTATGAATCTGTCAATGTTTCTGGACAGAATGCTCTGAGGCGCGGCCGGAACCGATACTTTGCCGGTCAGGCCAATCGGAAGCGCCACATCCATTGTGGGGATGCCTATCTGGCAAATATACTGGGCTTCCAGAGGAGCCTCCTTGAGCTGATCCGTCCTTGTTTCCGTGGCGAGTTCGCCGCCAACGCGACTCGAAAAAGAGGAGCCCGCCAGGTCTTTCTCGCTATAGGAGCGAACGCTTTCTATTTTCGATTCAAACTTGATCCCATGATCCACTGGAACCCACACCTCAACAGCCATACCAACGTTGACGAGATGCCTGTCTTTTTCGGGGATAAGCGCGTAAATCACTTTGTGATCTGTAGATTGGAGCTGTCCCAGAATCGCGCCTTCCCCAGGAAGATATCCAGGCTGCACACGATAGTCAAGGTCGGTAATTACGCCGTCAAACGGAGCAAAAACACCCTTACGGGCAATTTCAAGCTCTTCCTTCAATCGAGCAATCTCATCATTTGCCTGATGTATCTCAATCTGTCGTGTGGCCGCCTTGGACATGTCTTTCTGATCTACCAGGGTGACCTCGAACTGTTTGACGCTGATGTTTCTCTGCATCTCCTGCTTGTAGAGGGCAAGCCGTAGAAAAGAGGGATTGAGTTCGAGCAGCACATCTCCCTTTTTTACCTCGGATCCCTGTTTTATGTGAACGGTGGATATGGAAGTTTTTAATGGAATAGTGAGTTTTTGAATCTTCGATGAAACGACATAACATGGGAAAACGGAGTTGTTGGAAAGCGGTATTGTCAGAAGAAGGCCTAAGGCCACCAAAATGGCGATGAAAATGGCCAGGCCACGTGGTCGGGGCGCCAGTTCACTTTTTTTGGCAAACAGCGATGAGACACCTTTGGCGATGGGACGAATTATGAAAAGCGCTATGGCAAGGATCCCGAGCATGGCGCCAAGGAACTTGTCAAAGGAAAAGTAGACCGTCGCCACAATTCCTGTGTAAAGAAAAATACGGTAAATAAATGATGATATTCCGTATACCAGAAAAATTGATCGCTCTCTCTGGTCGCTTGCCGTGCTGGAAACCGAGTTGGCGCCCAGAACCCGGTTCCAAAAGAGGTATTTTATGTACCCCAATGATTTGGATTGCAGATTCGGGAGCCTGATGGCGTCAATCAGTATGAAATAGCCATCAAATTTCATCAGTGGATTTCCGTTAAAAAGGATGGTCGAGACAAAGGAAATGGCCATGAGGTAGAAGGCTATCGAGTTGACCATTCCCGGGATGGAGAAATACCACACATAGGTTGATATTACGGCCATAGCCGCCTCAGAATATATGCCCGCTGCGCTTATCGCCATTCTCTGTTTTCGATCAGCAAGGCTCCAGGCGTCTGATGTATTGCAATAAAGGCAGGGAAAGAACAACAGGAAAGCCACCCCCATCTGGGGGACATGCAACCCAAACCTTTTGGCTGTGTACGCATGCGAGAATTCATGAATAAGTTTGGTAATCGCAATGGTTATCCACAGGTAGATCAGATTCTCAATGTTGAAAAAGAAGAGGTACGCATTATCAAGTTTCTGAAAACCTGTGAATATAAGGTATAAGGCTCCCGGAGCCAGTAAAAGAAGTATCCCAAGGGTTAGCCTGTTAGCTATCAGATTGAAAAGCCACAATGTCTTCTCAAGGAAACGGTCCGGGTTCAGCACGGGAATATAAAGGAAGTAAACACTTGAGAATTTTTTTGCCCGTTCGGCTTCCTGAATGCGCTGGTGAGTCGATGAAAGGTATGCCGCATTGAAATATTTGCCTCCCAGAATGAGGCCGGATTGCGACGCCTTGTCCAGAATGAGGCTGGCTTCTTCAGGCGAGAGGAACAGGCCACGACGATGAAAAAACTCCACCGCATCCTCGACAGTTCTGCTGCCATCAAATAATTTCAGTAAATCATATTCTCTTTGGGATATCTTGAAAAACTTGTTAGCTACAGGGTCCTTGATGACGAGCATTGAAGACCCGTCTGACTCCTTCATTTCGGATACTGTGAGGTCCTTGCGAAATTTAGGCTTTATATCCATGAGGACCTCGCTGGTTCACCTCAAAGTAATCGATGCAGTAAAAAAAGCTTTTTAATAATAGACAATTATAGAAATGCAATTATAAGGTCAGGCATGTGAGAGTTCAAGTGTTTTTAAATAAAATCACGGTTTGGGGTTAGGTTCGCTGTAATTAAGCCCCATGGCGCTTTCCAATTCCGCAAGGGCAGCATTAGCCTCACCCAAAGCCTTGTACTTTTCCCATTGGCCGCTCAACATATTTGCTTTTGCCTCTTCCAGTGATGTCCTGTCAAGGTCGTCCCTAGCCTGACGACTCTGAGCTATTCGGTAAACCTCACGCGATGTGTCAAGGGAAGAATCCAGCGATCTAAGTTCATCAAGTGAATCATGAAATTGAAGGGCGGCTATACGGACCTGAGAGGTAATAGCCAGAGCGACTGAGCCCATCTCATGATAAGTCTTGGCT
This sequence comes from uncultured Desulfomonile sp., assembly GCA_964542775.1. GTDB lineage: Bacteria > Desulfobacterota > Desulfomonilia > Desulfomonilales > Desulfomonilaceae > CAITZA01. The sequence goes on along the minus strand of CAZIVV010000132.1, from coordinate 2,140 downwards.
TTGTGAGCTACAGCGGCGTTCATCTCTTCGGCGTTGGCTATCCAGTCAAGAAGATCAAAGTACACCAGAGCGCCCACCTCTTTCCATTCCTTGTTGTAAAGGAAAACATCCTTGTCACTGGTAGAGCGCCAGAAACCGGTAACCTTCGGGAAATTCTTGATTATAAGCCTCTTCAGGTCGTTGTCCGAACTCAGGTTGGCCAATCCCGCTTCAAAAGCCTCGGGTCTTTTCTGAACCGCATGCATCTCCATGTCACATATCTGCATGTTCATTGCCGGCGCCCTCAGATCTCCAATCACTGTCAGTGTTCCAGCGCATGCGTCAGGAGACAGTCCCATCGCTGTCGCCAGTATGTTCCTCTGCTTGTCTATCTCCATGGTTGTCCTGTTCAGCGATCGTCTTGCCCTGGCTAACCCCTGATTCGCCCGGTTATAGTCATCCACCGTGACAAGCTTCTTGTCGAACATGTATTTCATGTTATCCAGGACGCGTTCACGCGATTTGACCAGGTTCTCAGCCACTGGTAACGCTTTCTGCAGCGCCAGCAGTCGCATGAACGCGGAATCTACCACCGAGATCAGCTTCTGGGCTGCCCTGATCCTGCCAAAATGGCTCTTTATACGATCATTGGAACTGCTCTTGGCCACATAATAAGCCAGAGCAGCGTCAGTGGGGCTCCACTTTGTCTCAAACACGTATCGCCATGTGCTGCGCTCATGACCGCGTGACCAACGATTCACGCCTTCCTGCTTGACCCCCTGTCCGTTGAAATTAGCAGCGGCATTGTCAGGGGGCATTTGAAAAGGCGCTCCCCACACCTGGCTGAATGACATCTGCAGGTTGTCGCGATCACTGAGGTCTCCCGAGAAGGAGAAATGTGGGAGTAATCTTGTCTTGCTGGAATATTCGACCCATCTTTTTGTAATCTCGTTTGCCGCTGCGGCCTGTATTTCGAGGTTATTGGCCAGGGCGATCTCACGGCATTCATCGATTGTCATGGCTTTCTTGCCGATTACTTCCTGTGGTGGAGCGCTACGGTACTGGTTAAGGGCCATGACCGCATTAGCCTTTGAGAATTCGTAAGGATCAACTGAGGTGAAGGCCCCGAGGGCTGCGTTCTTGAGGAAACCACCCTGAAACGCAGGCGTATTCTTGGTCAGGGACGTGCAGGAGCTTAGCGCGCAAACCGTCATCATGGCCGCAAAGGCATAATATAGGCAACTCATGAAGGTTTTAGGCGCCATATTTTTGATTACCTGATGAACTGAAGAGTGCCGTTCATGCCTATTTCCAGTTCATTATTTGCGTTGTCAATCAGCAGGTACACTTTCTTGGTTCGTGACTTTGGATCGATTATCTTGCCAATCCGGTCCACGACTCCCTTGAATTTCCGGTCCGATGAGTAAACAAAAGTCGCCTCCATGCCCCTTTTGATCTTTGGAAGCAGATTCTCAGGGACATGTGCGATGGCATGCACTTTGGAACTGTCAACAAGCGTAAAAATTTTCTCGAAGCGGTCAGTAGTCTCTCCGACCTGTTTGTTTTTTGCTGAAATGTATCCGGAAAAAGGGGCTGTCACCTTACATGATTCCAGGTCATAGGTCGCCAGTTCAAATTCCTTCCTGGATTCTTCTATGCGAATTTTAGCCATCTCCGCTTCAGACTGGTATTTCAGGACTTCCTGTCTGGTAGTCCCGTCATGATCATAAACTTCCTTCTTGATTCGAGCCTCTTCCTGAGCCCTTTCAGAAGCCACCTCCATCAGATTCATGCGTTCCTGGGCGCGCTGGGCGATTAGCTCATAACGCCTGCTTCCTATAAGGACTACCATTGAGCCTTCTTCAACGAAGTCGCCCTCCTCGAAAGGGAACTTCTCCACCGGACCACCTACCTGCGCGCCAACACTTACTGTCCTGTATGGGTTTACAACCACCGCCTCGACTACGAACATCGAAACCTCAGCGCCGGTTTCCTCCACAATCTCGATCTCGGGGCTACCTGAAGGCGGAGGCCCCTCTGATGGCTTCCATTCCTCCAGAACCTGGCCGTAAACGGGTATGGCCCATGCTAGAACCACTGACTGAAACAAAATGAAAAGCCGGTGGGGACGTCTCATGCCGACACTAGGCTCCATAAAACG
>CAZIVV010000131.1:0-8052 GCA_964542775.1 uncultured Desulfomonile sp. | reverse complement strand
CCACAGCTTTGTCTGCGCAGGGGCTCAACAACAGGAAGCTTGTCCACGGGAAATCGCCCAAAATCAAGGGTCGGATATTCACGGCGTTCCAACAAATCGTCGCCAAATATGACGGCGTCATGCAACAGGGCCCCGGGGAGGCATATCTTGCGCTATTTGGCATTCCCATGTCTCATGATGAAGATGCTGTCAGGGCAATTTATGCAGCTTGGGAAATCCATGAATTTGTTAGTTCGTTGAACGCGGAGTATCAGGGAAATCTTGAAATTCCGCTGATCATGCAAAGCGGGATATTCACCGGAAAGCTTACTCCCACTGATCTGGATGCCGGGCAAGCCAGCAGAGAAATGGGGGGTGACGCTGTAAAAACTGCCTCCACGTTAAGCAGCCTTGCCAACCCCGGTGAAATACTGGTTGGACGTGACGATCGCCTCAAGGCCGTAGACTTTGTTTCATTCGAGGATGCCGGATCGCTCAAAATCAGTGAGGAAGCTCAATCTATACAGGTCTTTAGAGTTGCAGGGGTAAGGGGGCTCCAAAGCACCTCCAGTTTCTACAGACAGATCACGTCTGAGATGGTTGGCAGAGAAAGTGAACTAAGTTTACTCGAGTTCCAGATTATTAAAGCCATCATGGGCGAAGGATCGGTGGTGACTGTGACAGGCGACGCGGGGATAGGAAAGTCACGTCTGATTGCCGAGCTAAAGAAACTTGAAGTCATGAAAAAGGTCATGGTAGTCGAGGGTCGGGCATCTTCGATTGGAAGAAACCTCAGCTTTCACCCGATCATCGATCTGCTAAAAAACTGGGCAAATATATCTGACAGCGACGCCGACATAACAAAACTGGACAAGCTGGAAAATGCCATAAGGTTGATCGACGAGGATAGCGCAGACGAAATCTTCCCGTTTGTGGCCACACTCATGGGACTAAAACTGAGTGGAAAGCATGCGGAGCGGGTTCAGGGTATAGAGGGGGAAGCCCTTGAAAAGCTGATCTTCAAAAATGTAAAAGAGCTGGTTTTCAAAGGGGTCCAACAAAGGCCCATTATAGTCATAATGGAGGACACCCATTGGGCAGACACCAGCTCCATGAACCTTTTGGCGGCTCTTTACCCCATAGCAGAGAAACACAGGATTGTTTTTATCAACGTCTTCCGTCCAGGATACCTTCACACCGATTACGCCAACGTCAAACAGGTCGGATCCCAACTCAACGTGTCCCGGTTGGAAATAGAGATTCCGCCTCTGGACAGCAGGAAAAGTGATACATTGATCGACAACATGCTTGTGGCAAGCCCGGTTCCCCAGGCCATCAGGCATCAAATAATAAACAGGGCAGGTGGAAACCCCTTTTTCATTGAGGAACTAGTGTATTCTCTCATTGACGAAGGGGCTGTGGTGAGAAAAGGCAGTGGGTTCGAGGTCACTGAGCAGATCGATGCTGTCAAGATCCCTTCGACCGTTAACGATGCATTGATGGCCAGGATAGCCCGGCTCGACCAGCAGACCGGGGAACTGCTCAAGATCGCCTCAGTTCTGGGAAAAAGCTTTTTTGGGCGAGTGCTCAGGAATGTCGCAGATTCGGTTGAGAACATTGATGACAAGCTGGCATATCTGCAGTCTGCCCAATTGATACGGGTTCGCATGAACATGGGGGAACTGGAATATCTGTTCAAACACGCTCTTATTCAGGAAGCCGCATACGATTCAATGCCGGTTTTGGAGCGAAAAAGGGTTCACTTGCGAGTGGCGGAATCCATAGAGCGAATGTTTGGTGACAGGGCCCAGGAATACTATGGACTTTTGGCCTATCATTACGGGAAAGCCGAGAGTCTGGATAAGACCGAGGAGTTCCTGGTCAAGGCCGGTGAGGAATCACTGAAATCTTCAGCCTCCAACGAAGCCCTCAGCTATTACCAGGAGGCGCTCAACCTTTATCTGATGCAGAGAGGCGAAAATGTTGATCCTGAAAAGGTTGCCGTCCTCGAAAAGAACATCGGACAGGCTCTTTTTAACAGAGGGCTCTATGCTGACGCCGTAGCACATTTTGACAAGGCTCTGGTCTATTATTGGGGTGAATTGCCGAAGAATTCCATTTCAACAGCCGCCAGGATTTTGTCGAGTTTTGCGATATTCCTGTGTGCTTTGCATTATCCATCCTATTGGTTCAGAAAGCCGCCAACGCCAAAGGATGTTGAGACCGTCGAAACATATTACAAGAAGGCTCAGGCTTTAGCTCTCATCGATCCAAAGCGGTTTTTCACGGAATTTTTCTTTTTCCACTCCACGGCTGTCAAGTTCGATCTGACAAAGTTAAAATTCGGCATGGGGATCTTTGCCAGCTCCAGCGCATTGTTCGCTTTTACCGGTCTTTCTTTCAACATAGCCCGGAAAGTCCTCGACTATGCGGGGCCCAGACTGGACCAGAATAATGCCAAACAATTGATCACCTACAATCTCATGGACACCCAGCATCTTTTTCTCAAAGGCGAATGGAACAAAATTTCGGAATACGATGAGAATCTGGTTGAGAAGATGCTGAGGATCGGTGAAGTGTGGGACGCCGCCCAGCACTATTACTGGCACGGCCTTCCAAAAATCTTTCAGGGGCATTTTCTTGAGGCCGGATTTCTGGTATCAAAACTCAACGAACTAGCCGAAGTCTATCAGAACAACATCTATCTACTCCTGAAATATTTACTGAATATTTATTTGCTGATCGAATGCCGTGAGATAAAAGAAGCCAGAGCCGAGGTGGATCGGGGAATCGAGCTGGTGAAAGCTGAGAACTGGCCTTTGTCCATACTCAATATCTATTCCCTGAAAGCATCAATAGACCTTTTGAGGAATGACATGGAGCAGGCGGAGCAGTCGCTGGATGTGGCAAATCAGATCAGAACCAAAATGAGGGTGGCCCCAATTCAGCTATCAGCTTTTTATCGAAGTCAGTTCGAATACAATCTTCGACATTTTGAGCACAGTCTTGAGGACGGGTTAACGGAAGAAGCATCCGTGTATCGAAGGAATGCCGCCGAGTCTGGAAAGAACCTGATGAAAGTCTGTCAGAAGGCAGCCCTGTATCGCACCGATTCCTATAGACTGATGGGTCTGTTCAAATCATTGATCAATGATCACAAGGGAGCGTCCAAGTGGTGGGACCGGTCTATCAGAGAAGGAGAAACGCTTAACGCTCTTCCTCAGCTGTCGAGAACCTACGCCGAAATAGGTGTGCGTATGTCGGCAAATGGTGGTCAATTATCCCCACGTGAAGCTGACAAATGCAAAACCGCTCTAAAGAAGGCTAGAGAGATGTTTACTAACCTTCGACTCTCGAAAGACCTGGAGACACTGAATCTGGCGACAGATACAACACATATCAAACCTTCCTGACTCTTGAAATTTTAAGCCCGGACAGGAACTGCTTGGTCAAATGAATCAAAGCGTCCAGGAATTCCTACGTTACGTCAAGAATACGGACTTCGGTAAAAATCCGCTTTCAGAGAGGCAAGCCGCTTTTTATCAAAGGTTCAACAGCGAAATCCTGTCGCTTTGCAGGTCTATGCCTGAATCGGTTCAGACTGATTCACTCCTTTTCCTGATGCGGTATTCAGGATTACGGCCTGGTGAAATCCCCGATTTTTTCGCTAATTATTATCCGCCGATATGGTCAATAATCTTCTGGCTTGGTAACAGACACCCCACGTCAGGCCATCTGTTGGCGCATCAGGACATCTCAAGCGCAGTGAAAGCTCAATCCATGGCAATGTTTCTACATTCCCTGGATGACCACATGATCGACCAACAGATTTCAGCCTCTCTTGTAACGTTACAGTTGAGAACACAAGCCTGGATGATCATGGACAACGCCTTTTGCGATCTTTCTGGAGGAGACCCTGCAGCTAACAGCGCTGTCGGAAGATTCATAAACGACTATTACTGTGCCGGCCAGAATTTGAAAACTCCGGAAAACCTTGATAGCTACTGTGATCTGTTCAGAAAGCAGATGGCAATTCTCATGATCCCCCCGGTCCTTTTATCCTTGAAGATAGCCGGAACATCTGATTTTACAAGGGACATTGAGGTCGCATACGGATCATTTGGAGTCGCGTGGCGACTCCTCGATGATGTCAGGGACATAGAAGAGGACATTGAAAAAGGGGCCGTAACTTCAGTTTATCTATCCCTCCCTGAAAGGCTGAGAAGTTACTGGAAAAATAGCGGCTCCAGAACCACTTCAGGCACAATCAAACAGGACATTCTTTCCTACCTTTCTGAGAACAACGTCATTTGCGATATCAAGCGCAGAATATGCTCGGAACTCTCGCAAGCAGCCAAAATTGCCGAAACTCACGACCTGTCAGGGCTAGCGCTCCAGTTCAGGTCACTTGCCCATCCTTTGCAGGTTTCTGGAAGCGATCAGGATAAATGCCATGGAGGATCGAGAACCACAACCCCCCAAAAATGTTAGCCTGAGCCTTGAAGTTACGACCAACTGCAACAGCTCCTGCTCGCATTGTTTTGTTCGCGCCCGCGGCTCCGGGAAGTCAAATCTGGCTCCGGATGTTGTGCAGACTATTGTCAGAGAGGGATACCAGGCAGGCTACAGGCATCTTCACATTACGGGCGGTGAGCCTCTGATGTGGGATGGGCTCCATAGAGTTTTGGACCATGCCTTCGCCACGGGATACCAGACTGTATTTCTTAATACCAACGGGACGCTGCTATCAGGTGAAGCTAGCCGTATGCTGTCATCATATACCGGCCTCACTATTTCCATAACAATTCAGGGACCTGAGAGTCTTCATGACAGCATGCGGGGAAAAGGATCATATAACAAGGCGCTGGAAGGCCTTGAAAATGCGCTGGCCGCCGGTCTTGCCGTTCATGTTTTTACTCCTGTGGGAAGAAGTCTTATTCCAGCTCTGCCAATCTTTGCTACAGGTATTCTTGAGACTTATCCGGGTATTAGACTGTTGAACGTCATACAGCTTATTCGCGTCCCTGCAGACATATTCGATCTTTCAAGGGAGGTTCTCACACCGGAAGAATTCCTCAGTCTGGTTCGAATGGTTGCTCTTCTCAGGCTTGGTGGACTGAACATTGACATCCTGCAAAATCCCTTAGCCAGGGTCGCTTCCAGAATTCTGAACATGAACTGGTTGCCGCTTTCGTCTCCCCTGTACCAGCAAGGGAGCCTCATGATTACGGCGCAGGGTCGTATGACACTTGCCCACTCCACGACGGAAGATTTTGGCTCCTACGAACCGGGTATCCTTTCAAAAATACTGAATTCCAGCGCCTACCACCGGGCGCTTTCAAAGTGTCGGTTTGCCTGTGGAAAATGCGGTTATTCAGACCTGTGTGGCGCTGAAGGCATGGCAAGGCCTTCTGAAAGCAGCCGCGACATGTGTCCACAGACGCCCTATTGCAAAAGGGTGTTGGCCCTGGCTTCATCCATCGGCTGAACTGCTTAGGATATTTGACAGTTGAAAAGCAGAATTGGACTACAGGGTCGCCAGATTTGTGGCGCAGCTTTTTCACAAAATGTGGAGTTGGTAAGTGCCTTCGAACTGGAGATCACTCATGTCGAAGGGATCGGTTAACACTACTCATGCTGTCCTGAAAGGAGCAAAACATGGCAGGCAAGAATTTTGTGGATTTCATCGTGGACGCCGGTTTGGACAATCCAGAGCTGGGAAAAGAGTTCGCAACGAAAATGCGTGAGGTCAAGTCCGACAAAGAACTGCAATCGTTTCTTGAAAGCAAAGGTTACACGTTGTCCCTCGAAGATTGCGCAAAGATGTTGAGGTTTGCCCCGGACAGGAGTGGCAACCTTCCAAGTGGCATTTTAATACCGATGTACTAACAGGTTTATTCTGGCAAACCTCTTGGATGTAATCTCAGAAACGGTTGCGGAAACGAAACCTTTGCAGGAAGACGTTCCAGCGTCAAGATCGAAAATCTCTGAACTGGCGCCAGATAAAGGTTCGAAACCCGAGCTTGATGCATCCGGGATTCAGACCTTTTCTGGCTTGCCGTTCGAGTCTGTGGACTTAACTCACGCAGGTTCAGACTGAATGTGTCTTGCCAGCGTATCTTTCAAGGTGATGGTCGGTAGCCATGCTTAAGGAGTGAAACACAGTCGGGTTTGGCATGGCAAGGCTTTGGTGGAGATTATCCGGACATAGGTCAGTGAAATCATATCACGAGACGAAACGGTTCGGGGAACTCGGGCGAATCGCCATGAGAAGGTAAACTGGTTGTAGAAAAATGCCTAAAAATTTTAAATCATTGGCTAGTAGTGGCCACAAAGCGGCTCTTGTGACCCCGTGTCTGCCGCATCTGCCTTTTCATCCCAGCTGTTTTCTCGGCTATGGTTCAGCGATTCTGTCCTCAACCTGTGAGTTGGATGTCATGGACCTTAATGCGCAAATTCACCAGGAAAACATGGGAAAACTCAAGCCGGCGCTGGACCTGATGCATACAAATCGCGTGGTATCGGATACCCTTTCTCTTTTTCCATTTTATGAGGAACTCGGGTCAAAGGCTGTAGATGAAAAATATGCCGAAATATCCTGGAAAGAATATTCTGCGGTGTATGTGACCCAGCCCTCCTGGTTTCCTACCGTGCCTACCGAGGCTGTTCTGGGTCTGTCTGATGCCATCAGGCGCAAATCACCTGACACAGCAGTGCGGTTTTTTGGCAATTCTTTAGGTTCGTGGACTAACGAGGAGGAGTTGAAGAAAAACGGAGTTGAGATTGCGAGCCTTAACAGCCTGGACAGGGTAGATCAAGGACCTGGACCTTTTGATTATGACAGGCTGCCGTCCCCTGTTTACCGGAATAGGGGAGAATACCTGTTCGATCTTCTTCCCTTCATGCTTAAACATGGATGCTCCTGGGGGCGATGCAGATTCTGTTCGCTTTGTCGAGGCTGGAATTCAGGATACCTTGAGAGATCTGTCAAGGATGTAATCAGAGAGCTGGAAACGGTCATTGATACATATGATCCGGCTGCTCTGGTGTGCAGGGACAACTCTCTTAAAGGCGGCAACCTCATAGAGTTCTGCGAACATTTTGGCCAATTTGGCAAACCGTGGTGCGGGATGTCCAGAGCGGACCTCACCGACGATGAAATCGAGGCGCTCAGCAGAGCCAACTGCAGGTTGATTTTCTTCGGGCTGGAGTCTGGTAGTGACCGGACATTGAACGCAATCAACAAAGGAATTACTTCCACGCAAATGTCCAGTCTCATTAAAAGGCTTCATTCAGCCGGAATAGTTCCTGTGCCCTCCGTGATGATCGGACTTCCAGGCGAGAAGCAGTCAGATTTTCAGAAAACTGTTCAGTTCATAGGCGATCACAGGCGCTACCTGGAAATGCTGAACGTCTACCCTTTCATCGCAACTCCCGCTTCCGAAAAGGGTTTCAGGGAAGAACAACCGGATGAATATGACCCTCTGGGACTCTTTCGATTCATACAAAAATGCGAGGACATGGGCTTAAAGGTCTGCGTAGGTGAACAATCCATGGAATATTTAGCTTTCAGATGGCTTCTGGACGGTGATAGGCGTAGTCTGAAACAGGATGGAAAAGAGGCTTTTGATGCCGGGACCTGAATAGATAATCACTATTTTTCCTGCGTCTGTGACTGGTGGTGTTTGATTACGGACTGGAACTGTGACGCCGGTAAAGGGTTTGTGTTTTGGACGAACTTCGAGCTTCTTTATGTCAGGCATGTCCGAATCAAGCTATGGTTCCCTATAGTGAAAAGTTTAACACGGTAAATTCGGCCTCTAACAATGGCGCAAGGTTTTGTCCAGATGCCATAACGTATTTAAATCACAGGTGTATGTTTCAGTATGGAACGAAGTAGGCTTCCCGGGGAATCAGGCTCCCAAAGTTCATGCAAGTTTGATCAAATGAGTCAACGAAACATTTGACTTACTAAGGAATCGAAAGATATAGTTAAGCGTCAAGCTGCCTTTGTTTAGAGATATTCAGGTCTTTTCCGGGGCAGGCTTTGATAGTTCAGTCGCACGCCATACC
>CAZIVV010000130.1:0-97365 GCA_964542775.1 uncultured Desulfomonile sp. | reverse complement strand
ACATGCGTATTCCCACCGTCATGGTTCGTTTTCCACCCCTGAAAATTTTCTGACAAGGTCTAAACAAAGCGCAGCGAGAATAATCATGAACCAGGGAATAGTTTAATCATTAGAAGAACATTCCTGCCGTTGGATGAGCTATAAACCGCCTGATCCATGAACTGCTTGATGAACCAGACTCCCAGGCCCCCTTCACTGGGCGTTTCGAGATCCGGCGTTTTTACTCGCGCCGGATCAAATGCAATCCCCTGATCCTCCAGGCACATCTCAAAACGATCAGGATGAACAATGAACTGTATCGAAATCGGACCCTTGATGTCGTAGCCCTTGTAGGCGTGCCTACTAACATTTGTAAAGGCTTCGTTGAACGCCAACTCAATGCCATCGACGTCAGAAGGATGGTCAGCAAACGCCGGCAACTGTTCAACGAGATGACGAACAAAAAGATCCAGAGGACGCAACAGCAATAAATCAGCAGTGGAGTCAATCTTTACTATTAGTGGATTGTCCATATTGATAACTACCTGCAATTATTTAAGGGGGAGAAAAATCAAGTAGATCTTCTCCGCCTTGTAAAGTTATGAAAAAGATTTTATGGCCTGGTCCATATCCTCATAGATTTCAAAAACCCTGTGAAGCCTTGTTAGCTGAAACAGAGTCTGAGCCTGTGGCGATGGTCGGGCTATTTTCATGTCTCCCTGATTCTTGATTAATGTCCTAAGGGAAGCTACCAAAGCTCCACAGCCACTACTGTCTATAAATTTTGTCTTTTCGAGATCAATGATCAGTTTTGCAGAAGACTCCTCTGCTATCTTTTTGACAGTATCCTTGAGCTTGGGGGCCACTACAGCATCTAGCCGCTCATCCGTACTGATAATCGTTATTCCATTTTTTTTTTCGATTTCCATGGGAACGACTCCTGACTTGTTAGACCTTATTTCCTGGTCAAATCTGCACCAGGTTTATTACTCCGTCACCAGTTTCCACATTGCCTTAAACAGGATTCGAATGTCTTCACGAAAGTTTCTGGTAACGGTGTAGTAATTTTCAATGGCTACTTTTTCATCTTCAGGCAGCTGGTTGGCGCCTTCCGCGTCAATTGGCGTGAATAGGCCATCAGGCGCCTCAAAACGTTGCTTGGTCCAGTCATCGGTGTAAAGCTCAAAATCTTCCTGAGATAGCGGCCTAACTCCGACCAGTTTGATTCGCCCTGTAAGGACATTGAGCAGAGCTGGCAACCGACTCACAAAAAGCCCCGAATCGTTAAACCACAGCAGGTTAGCCCTTATCGCAGAGTCGGCTGATGTGGGATCTCCGTGAATATCACGAATCATTATCGTCTTTGTGTCAAAGAAATCCTTACCTCTTATCTTGCGATAGCCCCCTTTGAGTATGATCACCGGAGAAAATAGCACAGAGAGGATCAATGCCACAAGGAAGCCTGCCAGCCTGTCTTTAAGGGAATAAATAACTTTTCTCTTCGCTCCTGACAAAAGAAACGGGTCGGCCACTGGCGTCCACACACCTATACCCAGATGTATCATAAAATTGGATTGAGCCAGTGTCATCTCAAGACTGGTTTCGGTTCCTACATAGGTGTGGTCCATTATGACGCTGTTCTTTACCGTAGCCTCCCTGTCAATTATGCATCCGTCGCATATTACCGAATACTCTTGTAGCTTGACTCCTTCCAGAATCCTTACATAGTTTCCTATTAGAATGGGCCCGGTTAAGGAAACGGTCTTGTCAATTTTTGAATGGTGCCCAACTATGATGTTGGCTGCAGGATTAGAGGTGTCCACCTTGAAGATTCTCTGGAACCTTCCCTCAAGCAAAGCCATGTTTGCTACCCAGAGACTCTTCGGATCTACAACAGTTACATGTGATCCTTCTGAGACATATCCTTCACTGGCGTAAGACTCCTCAAAGTCAGGGTCAAAGAGAATAGCCCCCGTTTCAATGGTGTCTTCCGCCAACAGAAACGCTGAACACGGAGTCAGATTATTTGACTCTGAGCATGAATCCACTGTGGATCGGCTTAGTATGTCCACCCAACGGCTTTTGCTCTGTATCTGGAAATCCCGTGCCTTAAGGTAATCCATATCTATAAGAGTCTCACAAGGAACAAGCAAAATCGGCCCGCTCACCAGACCTGATATTCTCTGAACTGTCTCCTTTGAGCTACACGGGTCCTTAAACACCTGAAGATTTATGTTAGCCCCCCACCGAGTCTGTGGGCCAACCAACTCCTGTACGGCCTGTGGATGCTCCACGGCTATAATTATGATTTCGCTGAGTCCCGCCTCTACAAACTCTGTGATTCTTCTCTCCAGAAGTGGTTTGTTCAAGCAGGTCAGCAAACCTACCGGTCGATCTCGGGTTATAGGCTGAAATGAACTGGAATCGTTAAAAAGCGTTATTATTACTCGCATAAATTAGCACAGCCTTCTTTTTTTGTTGGACTAATCCTTTTCAGGTTGAAACAGACGGATTACGGATTAGTGAAAAACCCTAGTAAGCGCCTTTCCCCAGCAGCACTGCAGGTATTGTCTTTAAGAGTAGAACAATATCTCCCCATAAAGACTGACTCTCGAGATATTGGACATCAAGCCGAACCTGACCCTCAAAATTTATGTCGCTACGCCCACTAACCTGCCACAGGCATGTCAGGCCCGGAATAACTTCCAAACGTCTTCTGTCCGAGAGTGAATATTCATCGACCTCTTTGGGCAAACTCGGACGAGGACCAACCAGAGACATATCCCCTTTGAGCACATTGTACAATTGCGGCAACTCATCTATGCTCAGTTTGCGAATTATGCGACCTACCCGAGTAATTCTCGGGTCCTTTTTCATTTTAAAAATAACCCCTCCAGTCTCATTTTTTTCTAACAATTCATTCTTGATCTTATCCGCGTTAACCACCATGGACCGGAATTTGTACATGTTGAAGCGCCTGCCCCATTTGCCTACGCGTTGTTGGCTGAAAAAAATTGGACCACCGTCTTCAAGCTTGATCAGTAAAGCTGTGATTCCAAAAACAGGCGATAGAGCCAACAAACCAAAAGCCGACCCAAATATGTCAATGAGTCTTTTAAGAGCCCTGCTGCCCTCCAGCACGACCATCCAGGCGTTCTTCTTGATATAGAATCTCAACCAGAGTCGCCATCTCGATACGCGTATCCCATCCTTGGCATACTTTCGGTACACCTGGTTCAGCAGGTCGTGGTCTCTCTCGAAACTGCCTTTTTGATCTTCCATTGTGAGACTCTTGAGAAAATCAGATTGATAAAGTCAATTAATTGACTGAAACCATTAGAAGTGAAATGTCATCATCAAAAGCTGTCGAGCCTCTAAAGGCTTCCAGGTCAGACATGATGGCAGTTAACGCCCCGCCATCCTCCAACCCCTGGGAGTTTTTGAAAACCTCAAAAAGCCTGTCCTCACCATAATAGTCAGGATCTGAATCAGACCTGCCAAGTTTTAGGGCCTCGGTAACCCCATCTGTGAAAACCAGCACTGAATCACCTGGCGCCATCTGTACCGTCTCTTCATCATACTCCATTCCACTGAAGGCCCCTACCAACGGACCTCCTTCGAACAATTCCAGGATCTTGCCGTCCACGCTTCTGTAAAGCAAAGGTTTAGGGTGACCCGCGTTTGTGAAGGTGAGAGCCAGAGTTTCCACGTTCAGAATTCCATAAAAAACAGTCAAAAAATCGGAATCCGGAAGAATCTTGAACATCTCATCGTTGATGACTTTGAGCAGACCTGCAGTTGAATCAGTCAACCTTGCGAAAGATTGAAACGCCATCTTGAACATTGCCCCTACCATGGCTGACGCCACTCCGTGACCGGATACGTCAACCTGAACAAAACCTATTCTGTTTTCGGGCAACTCGATAACATCGTAAAAATCGCCTCCGGCTTCTGATACCGGCTTGTAATATGCGAACAGGCTCAGGTTGTCCAAACGCGGAAGATCCTGCGGTAACAGTGAGTTTTGCAACTGAGAGGCCATTTCCATCTCACGCGCCATCACTTTGTTCCTTGCCTCTATTTCTTTACGAGCCTCAAATAGAGCCAGGTGATTTTTGACCTTTATGGACAGTTCCTGTTTATCGTAAGGTTTAGTTATGTAGTCAACAGCCCCAGCTTCGAGACCTTTTTCTCGACTTTCCGAATCTTCACGAGCTGTCAGAAAAATCACTGGAGTAGCTTGGTCGATAATACCTTTCTTGAGAATTTCCTGTGTCTGAAAGCCGTCCAGACCTGGCATTTCTATATCGAGCAAAACAAGATCAGGCTTCTTATTGCGTGCAATTTCTATAGCTTGAGTTCCAGATTCCGCAGACATAACCTCATAGCTCTTTAAGAGCATGGATTCTAGCATCTTGCGGCTTACCGGGTGATCCTCAACAACCAATACCCGTGAATGAGTCATGAAATCCTTACCAAGGCCCGTGAGCTAATTAGACCAGATGGGAATACACCCTGTCTGACTATTAACAGTTTAGATATATTGTTAAATTGTGTTAATGGGTCTAAAGTCCAAAATCCGGGTCTCATTGATTATAAGGATTATCAGCGCGTAAGTCAGCAAAAAACTACTTGTTTATTCGAGATAGACAGACTATGTCAATCAGGCGTTGATAATTAATCCTTCCATGTTTATAATTCGGAACGGTTTCTGCTGGAGATGACGGATCTATTTTTCTCATCATAATTTTTCGGATGGTTTAAAAAAATGATGTCAAATAGCCACAAAATGAGGGCCAATGCTGAACTGAGCCCTTTCCAGAAAAGAATAGAGAGTATTGATAATCCTATTCTATGCGTATCTGAAGTTGAGAAAATGATTGATGACATAGGTCAGGATCTTGCCTCAGAAATCACGATAACTTATCGCCCAAAATCAGGTTTCTTTAAATCCAGGACTATTACGGTTTGCTTTCAAAGGGAAACGGTGTTCTAGGCCACCGACATGATGCGGGGGCAAAGACTCGCATTTCAACCTCTTTGTGATGGTGTTTTGGCTCCACATCGAGGGCCTGCTTTTTCATGTCTAATCATCCGGTCCGATTCACGGGTCTCACCCTAGATTTTACAAGCTGTAAAAAATACTGACATGGCCTTGCATGGGGGTTGTCTTGTTCTACAGCGTCAATTTGCTTAACGGGCCATTTTGATGGCACAGAGATTGCTCATGGAATCAGGTGGACACTGTAAGTCTGTTCAGGAGGTAACTTCCAAAAAAATTAATATTTGAACACGGAGACGTTTTCAAAAGGCTGTTTCCGAATATGCAGACTGACCATGACGAGTAGCGTTATGAATCCGGCTTTATTGGAGTAATCGGGAGACAATTCATGAACTTGAGACACTATGACAGACTTGCGTTGAAGATGACGGTCATGACTCTGTCATTTTCCTTGATACCCCTTCTGGCTCTTGGAACTACCATTTATCTTCAATTCACTACCGCATACGAAAACAAGGTGGCCGAGTCACTGCGAACACTCGCTCAAAACAGGCGCGCTTCCATCGAACTATTTTTTGATGAACGAATCGCACAGTTAAATACAGTAGCCCAAACACACTCGATAGAAAAACTGAAGGATGAAGCCTTCCTGAAAAAGATTTTTGACACCCTCCAGGCCAAGTCGAAATCATTCATTGACATAGGAGTAATAGATTCTCTAGGGAACCATCAGGCCTACGTCGGACCACACTACGAAAAGCTGATATCGGTAAACTACGCAAAGGAAGACTGGTTTCAGGCTGTCTTAACCACCGGCATATATATAAGTGATGTGTTTATGGGATTCCGCAGGGCTCCTCATTTTATAATCGCCGTCACAACGATCGACAACAACCAGATGTACATTCTGCGCGCTACGATCAATTCCGCAATAATAGAGGAGATGGTCAGGGCTGCGCAAGTCGGCAAACGTGGTGACGCCTTCATAATAAACAGGGAAAACATCTTGCAGACCCAGCCAAGATTCGCTGGTGAAATACTTTCCTATCCCAAATCACCGGACTTCAGCCTGGCGGTCGGTTCAAATGTCGAATTTGTCAAATTCAACAATGAAGACAATATCTACGGCACAGCCCAGATCAAGAACCCCAGATGGGTGCTAGTAATCAAGGAAGATCTCGCGGAGGAGATGGCCCCCTTATCCAAAGCCCATCTAGTAGAAAACGTTGTCATTGGTTTAGGCATACTTTTCATTGTGTTAGGAACAGTGGTGACCACAAGATTGATGACACGACGCATGGAGCAAATAGAGCTTGAAAAGGCAAAAACGGAAGATCTTGTGGTCCAGTCTTCAAAAATGGCGGCTCTGGGCAAAATGGCCGCTGGTATCGCTCACGAAATCAATAACCCCCTTCAGATCATCGGAGATCAGGCCGGTTGGATGAAAGATCTGCTGGACTCCGAGGACGTCAAATCAAATGAAAATTTTCAGGAATTCGAGCAATGCATTAAAAAGATCGAACGTCAGGTCAATCGCTCTCGTGAAATAACCCATCGTCTATTGCGATTTGGCAGAAGGATGGAAACAACGCAGGACATGGTCGATATCAATCACCTTCTGGCCGAAACTATCACATTCCTGGAAAACGAGGCTCATTACAGGGACATTACCATTCAGACGCAATATGCTGAAGATCTACCCGAAATAACCACCGATTCTAACCAGCTTCAGCAAGTGTTCCTTAATATCATAGACAACGCTATTGATGCTGTAGGCCAATCCGGGAAGATCCTCATCAAGACGGCCCTGGTCTCCAACTCATCCAAACAGATTGAAGTGACCATAGTGGACAACGGTCCGGGAATCCCAAAAGAAGTTCTGGCCAGAATTTTTGATCCGTTCTTTACGACCAAACGCCCAGATGAAGGAACTGGCCTTGGTCTCTCAATCAGTTACAGCATCATAGAAAAACTTCGTGGAAAAATTTCGGTGAAAAGTGAGGAAGGAAGCGGCACAACGTTCACCATTAAACTCCCTGTAAATTAGGCTACTTATTATTTGTGCGTCTTTTTGATTCAACTATATGGAGGCTTGACAGATGGAAAAATATAGAGTCCTGGTAATAGATGACGAGATTGATTTTGTGGAAACCATGGTAAAAAGACTCCGAGACAGAGGACTGGAAGCTGAAGGCGCCCTGAGCGGTCTTGAAGGACTTCAAATCCTTGCTAACAGAGATTTTGATGTCATAATCCTTGACGTTAAAATGCCTAAAATGAACGGAATTGAAACCCTCAGAGAAATTAAAAAGAAAAAACCTCTGGTAGAAGTGATAATGCTTACGGGCCACGGATCAGTGGAATCAGGAATTCAGGGTCTGCAGCTAGGGGCTTTTAATTATGTCATGAAACCCGTTTCATTAAACGATTTACTTAAACAAATGAACCAGGCCTATGAAAGAAAACTGATCGAAGAGGAAAGAATCCACAATTAGGACGTGTCGGAGCATCCTCCAATAGTTAGCATTGATGCCTTAATATTGTAATATCAAGAAATTAGTGAACTCATGCCACTCAGCCTAATATACTTGGTCTTGCCGGCCCTGATGCTGATCGCCGCAATTCCCCTATACCTCTTTACAAATGAGCTTGTTGCGGCATTGGCCATACTTTTGTCAGGCATTACTTTGTTTCAGACTATGAAACTGCTCAAAAGGCCTAAACCGGTTATTGAAGAAAAGGCTACAGATCGTGACCTTTCGTGCAGGAATCACATTTTTTCCTCCATCGATCAGCTCTCAGCAGGCATCGCTCACGAAATAAACAACCCTCTTGGCATTATTGCTCAGGAAATTCAGTGGCTCAGACATGTGCTCAAAAAGCAAGCCATCCTATCGAACGTTGACAAAAAGGACCTGGATGACTGCGAAGATTCTTTGAATGAAATTTCCAGACAGGTTGACCGTTGTAACGAAATCGTCCAGAAGCTTCTGAGTCTGGCCAGACAGGTCGAGCCGGTCATTCAGATTGTCGATGCCAATGAAATAGTGTTGAGCGTTCTGGAAATTGTGAACAGGGAAGCCAAAAATGCGAACATCAACATTGAAGCCCAATTTGATCCCGAGTTGCCGCCTATTTCGACTGATCCGCCTCTGTTACGACAAGCCATACTGAATTTGCTGCTTAATGCCAGGCAAGCTGTTGGAAGAGACGGCTATATATGTGTCAGAACAAGACTTGGGGAACCTGATTTCATAGAAATTGAAATTCGGGATCATGGGTGTGGGATCCCTCCCGAAAATCTGGATCGCGTATTCACCCCCTTCTTCTCAACAAAACCAGAGGGAACCGGATCAGGACTCGGACTTGCCATCTGTCGTGGAATAATTTTGAGGTTGGGAGGCGATATATCAGTAAAAAGCGAGTTGGGCAAATTTACTGCTTTCACCATACAGTTGCCCGTCGGAAAAAAGAGCGAGAGGTCTTTGTTCATATGAAACCAAAAATTCTGATAGTCGATGACGAGGACAGGTTTCGAAATACCATGAGAAAACTTCTTGAGGCTCACGGGCTGACAGCGCTGACAGCGGGTAGCGCTTTGTTGGCGTTGGATATTCTGTCCAAAGAGACTTTCGATGTGGTGATACTGGATGTGAGAATGCCGGAAATGAATGGCATCGAGGCTCTCAGAAAAATCAGGGCTATCGATCCATTCCTGGAAGTTATCATCATGACCGGATATGCGTCAGTTGAAACAGCCAGGGAAATCATGACTACCGGAGCATTTGATTACCTGCTCAAGCCCTATACCATTGAAACACTGCTTGAAAAGATTGAAGCGGCCTACGATCGCCGATTGTCGAGAATACATCTAACCGCCAATTCCTGATCATGATTGCGCCAGCTAGTGTCGACGGATAGCATTGTCACAATAAGCTCACATTTTTTTTAGCATTTCAGGACTGAGGTAATACTTCTCCTCCAGAAAATTCTTTGCTATGGCTTCGACACTAGCTTCCGAGAGCATTATCATGTCCATCTGACGCGTAAATTGTAACAAACGACCTATCAGATCAAGTTTGACAATTATTGCAGCCTGGTCGTACTTGTAGTACCTGGCGTCAACCCTGTCTTCACGCGTTTCAACCTGAAATCCGAGCCTGGAAAAAATAATGGCAATACAGCGAGCTCGTCTGTTGCGCCTTACATCATCAGCTGCACCACCCTTGAAAGAAAAAGTGATGTAATTCTTGTTAGTAGATTCCCCGCAGTAGCAGTCCAGGACACTGTAATGATATCCTATTCTGGAACTGAAATTGAGGTATTTGTCAGATATTATGGCATAACTCCTGTCACCGAATCTGTCAGGCAGATTGTTGGGCGCAAACATCTGCTCTCTCATGACCGAAAGAAAACCGCCCACATCGATAGGCTTGGCTCCGTTATGGCGCACATCATCGCGGAGCATTCCTTTAAGCAAGGCCTGTAACGGAGTCGATACTATCTGATCAACCCTGACGAAATGTGCTTTCTCCGAAACAGGTCCGAAACCACCGCCTAGATCTATTATGTGCAAATCCAGTGGAATCGGCGCAGAGAGTTTTTTTGCCCCAGCGCCGTTGGTATCTGAGACGATGTCACTAATCTTGAACATTTCAAGGTACGACAGTTCATGGGCCAGCCTCATTATGTCATGTAATGTCGAACAATTTTCTGGTCTGAAGTTTGACGCCTTCGGATTGACAAGGTTCAGTGGCACAATCATGTCGGCCACTGCGCGCAAGGATTGAAACACTGGGGTTTCCTTCATACCAGATTCTTTTGAACGTTGAATCGATAGCAACTCATCCACGCGCCCCCTGTAAACACGGCATGAATAACCATCAAGCGTGATTTCGGTTCCAGGCTCTATGATGGTTGTTGCGCCTTTAAGCCCCAGCACCGTCGGAACTCCAAATTCCCGGGCCAAAGAGGCCATGTGCCCTGTCACACTCCCGGCGTCTGTCAATATCGCTGAAGTTTTGCGCATTACCATTACAAATTCCGGAGCTGAATGACTCGCTACAAGCACCGCGCCCTCCGGGAACTTCAGTAAGTCATCTTCTTCCTGAACAACAAAAGCCGGACCGTATCCAACCCCGGGAAATGCTGCGGCTCCACCTTCAAGAAGAAGTTCATAGCCTTCAACAACCGGCAAACTGGCTGTTCCTGATTTTTCGATCATGGCTTCAACATGAAGAGGACGCGCCTGAAGGATCAGGAGCTTTCCATCCGGGGCTAATGCCCACTCTACATCTTGAGGATACTTGTAATGTTCCTCAAGCCGGATGGCGTAGGAAGCCAGCAAACGTATCTGATCGTGGTTCAGGCATGGAGCGTTTTGCTTGTCTTGCTCTACTGGCGCTTCTTTCAGACCGGATTCCGTGTCCGAAACAAGCTGAACAGGTTTTAACGAAACAGTTTCTTCCAGGATGTCAAATCCCTGCGATTTGGAAACAGTGTAGGTGTCTGGAGTTACAACACCTTCCACGGCGTAGGGCCCCAACCCCCAGACGGCGTTAATCAGCACATCATTTCTAATGATATTGTAAGGGTGTCTTGAATACATCACCCCACTGGCCACAGAAGAAATCATTTCAATGCATGCCACACTCATTGATATGTCTTCATCACGCATTCCCTTGTTCAGCCTGTAAGATATGGCCCGGGGAGTATAAAGACTGGCTACAATTTTCTTGTATGTGTCACAGATTTCATGTTCCTGAACGTTAAGGATCGACAGATATTGCCCAGCGTAAGATAGTTCGCTGTCCTCTCCAATTGCGCTACTACGCAGAGCAACGTGAGGGGGATTTGAGTCATTAGTCCTGCTCGAAACCGTCCTGGACATCTCAGCGTAGGCGCACATTATTGACGTCTCAAGTTCGTCGGGCATTCTCGCGTTTACTATCAGGAACTGAATTTCATTGCTCACAAGTTGGACAGCATTAGGATCATCAACATTCAGATTCATACGAAGCCTGTTTATCTCATCAATCAGATCATTCGATTTGAGAAAAAAATCACAGGCGCGGGTGGTGATTGCAAAACCCTCCGGCGCTGGCATGTCAACCTTGTTTTTCAACTCTCCCAGATTAGCGTTCTTGCCTCCTACCCAGTCCGCCATATCCTTGGTTATCCTCGAATACTGCAGGATGAAATCTGTCGCTGGAAGCTCTTTCTTTCTATTGAGTTCCTCGTTTATCCTGGTGTTAATCTCTTCAAGAACCCTGAAAAGAGACGGATAATTGTGGTATGAAAGGTCGTCCAGGCTTTTTACCATCCTCAAGGTGTGAAAGACCGCCCTGGTTGCCTGGGAGCGAACATAAGACATACCAAAGATGTTCTGGCCCCTAAGCTTATCTTCCATGTCACTAATAATGTTTAGCAATTCAGCGTTAGAAGCTAATAAATCCATGAAACACGAATACTTGAACTTGAAGACTCTTGATACACGGGATTTTGAAGAACCTGAATCCTTTTTGGATTTGCCTTTTATGAAGTTGTAAATTTTTGAAAGCGCCGAATTCATTTGCCGCGTCCCTCCAGGTACAAGAAACGAGCCTCAAGATGGTATCATCAATCTTCTGGAGCGTGAGTAGCAATAAACGTGCCTGGTTGAGGCTGCATTGGCCAATTATTCATCCCTGACAGCGGGGCCAAAATGTGCCTGATAATTCAAATTTACCCCAAACATAAGCCTGAATAACTCACTTTACACTGTGTAAAAAAAACCGACACCAGACGTAAGCATCCATCGCTGAATTAGAAGCATTACACTCAAGAACAGACCACCCTCCACAATAGCATCTTGTTATCCTTATTTAATTTCAACATGGCATATCCGTTGCAAAGAACCGCGAAGAGATTTGACAGACTTGTCAAAACGCAACGGCTCTAAGGAACCGTAAGGAGGTTTGATCATATGAGGAATTTTTACTGTGGTTTCATGATTCTTGCAACCGCCCTCGTTACTGTCGCATTGCCGGACATCGTCCAGGCTGCCGGTGGTTCAGCCGAGATGCTGGTGGTTGTCGCAGATTCGCGAAGAGCTGGTGGTGGAATAGCCCGTTACTTTGTTGATTCATACAATACGAATCCAATGTGGTTCGGGATCGAATGCACCTTGATAACTGCCGCTATGGGCGTGACATTTGGATTGGCTACTGATTTCGTAATGAGACACATAGGAATCGACCTGACATCCAGGAAGATTGTCGAACACTGATCTGTTGACTTTTCATGTTTCAAACACCTGATGGTCTGTGGAGGAAGAAGAAATGGATTGGTACATGATGTATATGCCCATAGCTGGAATCGAAATTTTCTGGCCCGGGCTCGTTCTGATAGGTTTTGCGGTGGGGTGCATTGGTGGATTTTTTGGAATGGGTGGGGCCTGGATGGTCACTCCCGGTCTTAACATCCTTGGTTTTCCCATGGCTTTTGCAATCGGAACAGACATTGCCCACATCGCTGGAAAATCAATGATTTCAACATTCAGACATTCAAAGTTTGGAAACGTCGATTACAAGCTCGGTATTATAATGGTGATCGGAACGGTCATCGGTATTGAATGTGGGGCTCAGGTTGTAATGTGGCTGGAGAGCATCGGTCAGATCGGACCGGTTGTTCGGTGGGTTTATATTGGGCTGCTCGCGCTCATCGCCCTTATGGTCTTCTACGATTATTACAAGGCTACCCAGAAGAAAAAGGCAGGGGAAGTTGGGGAACATGGCGCCGAGGGAATCACCTGGTATAAGACATTTCATAGGATCAACATTCCACCCATGGTTCATTTCAAGGTAGCTGGTATAACATGTTCAGCCTGGCTACCAATCATGGTCAGTTTTCTGACCGGCGTGCTCGCAGGCTTCCTTGGAATTGGAGGCGGTCTGATCCGCATGCCGGCCCTGGTGTATTTGATTGGTTGCCCAACACACGTCGCGGTTGGCACGGATCTTTTTGAGGTTATGATCTCTGGACTTTATGGAACATTTACATACGGGGCAAAAGGCCGAATAGAGATATGGGCAGTGTTCGTGATGCTGGCTGGAGCCGCAATCGGCGCCCAGATTGGAACAGTCGCCACTAAATACGCCAAGGGATATGGCATTAGAATAGCTTTTGGTCTGGCTGTCCTGGCGTGTATGATCTCAATAATCCTCAAGCAGTTTAATATAAATACGGCGGCCACTGTGCTGATCCTCGGAGCTGTCGGTTCAATCTGTGTCTACATCTGTGCCATAATGTTCTCTGGAGCTGCAAAAGAGCTCAGGGAAAAGAAAGCCGGTGAGGCAAACGCCGCCTGAAAACATTTAACTAGCGAGGAAAACAAAAATGAAACGTAGTTGGTCTGTGTATATCGCTTCTGTAGCCCTGGTTTTGTTGATGGTGGCTCCCGCTATGTCAGCTGAAGTGGCTCAGGGAAAAACCCTCAAATTTGACAAGGACAAAATGGTA
Organism: uncultured Desulfomonile sp.; assembly: GCA_964542775.1. GTDB lineage: Bacteria > Desulfobacterota > Desulfomonilia > Desulfomonilales > Desulfomonilaceae > CAITZA01. The sequence goes on along the minus strand of CAZIVV010000130.1, from coordinate 83,885 downwards.
ATCCTTATAGAAGAATACGACCTTGACATAACACCTCAGAACAAATACGGAAAATCTACCGGCAAAGAACTGTCTTTCATTCTGAAGGACGCCCTTATAGGAAGAACCCCGGAACCTGGTGACATCGTGAGGATTGCTTATACCCCATCTGGCCAGGGAAATATGGCCATTCGACTAATGAATGTGTCCAAACAGGACATCATGAAAAAATAACCATCCTGACCTGACCGGCAGAGGAGCCAATCTGCCGGTCAGCTTATTCTTTCTCTGTAGTTTTTGCGGGCACAGCCATCACAGTCCTGAACTTTTTCACTTTTACCCGACCTGACTGAGCCCCTTTGGGATGATACACTTCTTGGACTGAAGTCAGAATTACTTCATGTTTTCCTGATGTTCTAGCCTTTGAATGTGCAAGCGCCAGACTGGATGCAAATTCAATATCATCATCAGTTACCTTTAAATTCCCTTGAGACAGGACAAAGACGTGGGCGCCGGGAATACCCCTGGCGTGCAACCATAAATCATTTTTAGCGGCAAGCCGCCTCAGAATGAGTTCATTTCCCTTTGAGTTTTTGCCCACCAGTATTTTATGTCCATTAGGAGACGTGTATTCATGAAATGGCTTTGATTGCGCCATTGTCTGTTTCCTAATCTGTTTTGACTTTTGCTGTGACCTCGATTTGGATGCAGGCTGTACTTCATCAGCAAATTGCTCCAGATCCTCAACGCTGGAAGCTTCTGAAACCAGATATTCAATGTCCTGCAACGCCTCAATTTCTTCATTGGTGGCTCTGAATCTTTCCTCAACAATTGCAAGACCTCTCCTGGCTTTTGAGGACTTTGCAAAATACACTTCCATGTTTCCATGAGGAGACAGGGACGGGTCCAGCTTGACTGTTATCAGAGTATTGGTCTCCCAATCAAAAAGTTCCGCCTCTGTCATGCCCTTGTGTATCTTTTTCAGGCTAAATTTTATCAACTCGCCGTATTTCTGCTGTCGAGAATATGTCTCAAGACGATTTCTATCCTCTTCAATTTTTTTTGATCGCCTGACCAGAGATTTGATCCGCGTTTTCAAAGGCGCGCTTATGCTTCTTCTGAAAGCCTCCAGAATCTGTTTTTCGAGAATAAACGCATAGCGCCTGTCAATAGCTGTGTCCAGAAGTTCGGTATCGGGAATATCGAAACGGTTTACAGATTTTAATTTTCCAGGATCCTCAAGTTTTCCTGACGCCTTATTAATTTGCTGTTCACCATTTGTGACTTTATGATCGGGTTTAATCCAAGAGACAGGGTTGGCTGGAGGATATCGATACAGCACTCCCGGTATGACTGATCTGTAATCATCTCTTTTGGGGTAGATCCTCTGCAGGCATTCCATAATGAAACTGTCATCTCTCCTGAGGAGGATGATATTTGAATCCCGGCCAATCAGCTCCAATATCAGCGCTCTCTTCTCCTGGCTGTCACCGTGGCCTCTGACGCAATTCAGGACTACGATTCGATCTTCTACCGGAACATCAATTGATTCAATTCGTGACCCCTGCAAATGAGCCCTCAGATAAGCGCAAAAGCGAGGCGGAGATGATGGATTAGGGATTCGCAGACTTGTGGTGTGACATCTGCCCAGCCCAGGATCTGCGCTCAGCACAAGACGCCGCTCTCCGAATGTCGCCAACCTCACCTTCAGTACTATCTCTCTGGGCAGTGGCTGGTAAATCTTTGCGATGAATCCTCCCCTGAGCATTTCGTCCAGCTCCAGAACCTCACGTTTCAGAATGTCGAGTTCCATCAAACCCCTCCGGCCTTGTCAGAGGTAATACCTTTGAATAATCGTTAACAAATGTTGCATGTCACTTCCGGTTCATATTTTTGACTACTTTCTGATCGTCTGTTAATAATACGGATAAGACACATGAGTTCATGATTCAGTCGAATTCATAGATATCATGGTTTGAGAGTTCTTTGGAGCGCACAATGACTTTGGAGACCAAAAGTATATCTTTACTTCCCAAAGCTCTGGGAATCCTGGAATCGAGCTTCCATGCTTTGCCAGAATTCGAGCCGACAGTCAATCTGGAGGATCTTGAGACGGTTATATTGGAAGTGGCCACGAGGATGAAGGATAACTACCCTTATCCTCATCCTTATTATATCGGCCAGATGCTAAAGCCCCCTCATCCGATTGCGCGACTGGCTTATACTCTATCACTGTGGATCAACCCTAACAATCATGCCCTTGACGGTGGCAAGGCCAGCTCAGCCATGGAAAAGGATGCAGTGGGCAGTATTGGGGAAATGTTCGGCTGGACGGACTGCCTTGGACACCTGACCAGCGGTGGAACCATGGCAAATCTTGAAGCTTTATGGATATCAAAGCTGCTAGGGCCGGGCAAAACAGTGGTCGCTTCCGATCAGGCGCATTACACCCACAACAGGCTATGCGCCGTTCTGGACATTCCCTTCCGGTCAGTGGCTACAGACTCTAATGCAAGAATGGATTTGATGGCTCTTGAAAATGTTCTGAAGAAAGAGAATGTGGGAACCGTCGTGGCCACACTTGGAACAACGGCTACCGGGGCATTCGATCCGTTACCAGGGATTCTTGAACTGCAGGCAAAGTATGGTTTCAGGATTCATGCTGACGCCGCATACGGAGGATATTTCATCCTGGCTGAAAACCTCAGGCAAGACACAAGATCTATCCTTGATCGCATAGCCGAAGTTGATTCAATTGTTGTTGATCCTCACAAGCATGGGCTGCAGCCGTACGGATGCGGATGCATCCTGTTCAGGGATCCATCGGTGGGAGCGCATTATAAACATGACTCGCCGTACACTTATTTCACTTCTGAAGAACTTCACTTAGGGGAGATCAGTCTGGAGTGTTCTCGGCCGGGGTCGGCCGCTGTCGCTCTCTGGGCTACCCAGAAAATGCTGCCCATGGTAAAAAACGGCGTTTTCTCTCGGCAACTTGGGACCATCAGGGAAACCGCCCTTATAATACATGATTTCCTGAAAAATGATTCCAGATTCATCACTACCCTCGACCCCGAACTCGACATAATTGTCTGGGGACTGAAGGGTTCGAAAGCCTCTGAGGTTTCAGCATATTCAAACCGGTTCTTTGATCTCACAGCCCGGCGCGGGCTTCATCTCGCCAAAGCAAACCTTCCGAGAACCATTCTGGAAAATCACTGGCCGAACCTGGAATGGGATCAGGAACATGTGACCTGCATGAGAAGCTGCATCATGAAGCCCGAGGTAAAAGACTGGATAGATGATATAAGGAATATCATGGTGAGGGCGGCTGATGAAACCCTGGTACGGAATCAGTCTACCGATGGAAAGATACTTTAAAATTGAATGGAAAGTTTGTTTGTTGGAAAGATGAATCATGATGATAGATCTGCACGTTCATACAACGAACTCCGATGGAACCTGTTCCCCTGCCGAAATAGTTTCCATGGCCAGCCTCAAAGGGCTCAAAGCAATAGCAATCACAGATCACGACACGACATCAGGAATTGACGAAGCCCTTTCAGCCAGTTGTCAAAACGGTCTCGAGGTCATCCCTGGTGTGGAAATCAGTGGATCCTGCAATAACGGGATACTTCACATACTGGGATATTTCATCGAACGGGACGACAAGGATTTGATCTCTAAATTGAGCTATCTTCGAACTCAAAGAAAATCCCGGGTGACGAAGATGTTAGAAAAACTCCTGGATAACAATGTATTCATTTCTGAAGAGGATGTCCGGCGTGAATCCCACGGAGGTTCTCCCGGGCGTCCTCACCTCGCAAACCTCATCTATGAAGGAGGATACGTCAAATCGCGCCAGGAAGCCTTTGAAAAATACTTGCGCAAAGGCGCGGCAGCTTATGTGCCCAAAGTCAAACTTGAGGCTTCAGAGGCAATTGAACTGATTCACAACGCAGGTGGCATTGCCGGTATAGCACATCCACATTCTCTCAACATTCAGGATCCCGAAAAACTCCTTGGCCAAATAGAAACCTATGTTGAAATGGGATTGAAGGCCATTGAGGCATATTACCCGAAGCATACACCTGAACAGACGGAAGTTTTCCTGAACATAGCCAAAAAACTGGACCTGATCGTAACTGGTGGAACCGATTTTCATGGTTCAAACAAGCCGGGAGTCGAACTTGGGGTCTTTCCTGGAATCGATTTCGTTCCCTACGAAGTTGTCACAAACCTGAAAAGAAAACTTCCAGTAAGATGATAGAACGCTTCGCCATTTTAGACGCACAGCTAGATCTGTTTTTTCCACGGTATACTGACGTGAATAGTAAGACTGAATAACTGATGAACAATTACAGGAAAATAGCTTTTATTGGCCTCGACGGCGTCCCGCATTCAATGTTGGTAAAACTTTTGAAGATGGGAGTAATGCCAAATCTGCAGAAAATTTGCGAAGCCGGATCCCTAATGGCGATGGAGACTACTCAACCGCCAGTTTCAAGCGTGGCCTGGACTTCATTCATGACCGGATCAAATCCTGCAGACCACGGAATATTCGGATTCACGGACGTGCAGAAAAACAGGATAGCCCTGAAGCTACCATCGTTTGACGACGTACAAAAACCAACATTGTGGAACCAGCATCCCAACAAGAGAGCTCTCATCATAAACCTGCCTTTCACATATCCCGCCAGACAATTAAATGGGAGGCTTATTTGCGGTTTTGTGGCGCCGGTATTTGAGAGAGCGGTTTATCCTGAATCTCTTATCCCATGGCTCAAGAGTATCAACTACACGATAGATACTGATAATCTTCGCGCCAGATCAAACAGAGGGTTCCTCATGAAGAGCCTCTTCGAGAACCTCAATTGTCTGGAGCAGGTTTCATTGAATCTTTCCCGGGATTACTGGGACATCCTGATCGTTGTGATCACAGGCACAGACAGACTGCATCATTTTCTCTTTGACGCCTTCGGCGACGCCACACACCCGTATCACTCTGATCTGATTAATTATTATGGCCGAATAGATGCTTTCATAGAAAAGATGGATTCCCTGCTGGACAACCAGACGCTCAGAATCTTTTTGTCCGATCATGGATTCACCGAACTCAAGACACAGATTTATTTGAACAATATACTTAAATCACTGGGTTATTTGAAATATGTCAAAGAAGATCCCAGAACCGTGGATGACATACACCCAGATTCCCTTGCTTTTGCCCTGGACCCTACGAGAATCCATATTAACACGCTTGAAAGATTCGGAAATATCAGAATGCCCACTTCCAGGGCTTTAGAAACTCGCTCAAGGCTCAAAAAAGATCTGGAAAATTTGAAACTTTCTGATGTTTCTCCGGGGGATCCTCTCCTACAGAAAGACAAGGATGACAAATTGTTTTCAGAGGTGAGGTTTAAAGAGGAAGTGTATTCGGGACATCTCCTGCATTTAGCCCCGGATTTGATCGTTATTCCGAAAAGAGGCTTTGATGTCAAAGCCACAATTAGCGCTCAGAGCGCTACAGCCAAGGATATTTTTACTGGAATGCATACTCATGACGATGCTTTTCTTTTAATTGGGGATCCGGACTGGGCGTCCAAAATTGACTCCCCATCTATCGAACAGGTGGCGAGGCTGATTCCCTGGTCATCCAATCTGTTCCTGAGCTGAAATCCGAAAACATCAGAATGACTATGTGGCGCCATATGTTTAAGACATAACAAAGGCTTTCCTGATAAGAACGACTCCCGAACTGTAAATCAGACTGAGAGCAGAACTTTACTCCGAGATGTGTATTTTATGCTGAACATCGTATTGGTAAACCCTGAAATTCCGCCTAACACGGGTAACATTGGCAGATTGAGCGTCGCTGTTGGAGCCAGACTACACCTTATAAAACCACTGGGCTTTCACATCGATGACCGTTCCCTTAAAAGGGCCGGACTAGATTACTGGAAAAAGCTGGATCTGAAACTATGGGAAAATTTCCAGGCCTACGCCAATCAGGTTGATACAGGGCGTGTTGTGCTGACAAGTAGTAAACGAGGATCTTTATACACAGAAGTGGAATTCAGAGATGGTGATCACATCATTTTTGGTCCGGAAACTACGGGCCTGGGGCCTGAGGTATACAGCCAGTTCCCTTTAAGAATTGCAAGAATCCCAATCAAACTGGACATGGTCCGAAGCCTGAATCTTTCTACATCGGTCGGAATAATAGTGTTCGAAGCTTTGCGCCAGACAGACGCGCTTAAAGTTCTTTAACAGAATTCCCTGAACCTTTCTGAAGATCATGCTGGAGAATTTTCATTACCCAGAAGTTCCTTGACCTTCTCAATCAACTCAGCCAGGTCTCCTGACTTAACTACCAAGGCATCAACGTATGGCAGACTCGGATCACCCTGATAATATGGGTAAGCGGTGCTAACTATAACAGGTATCTTCATCTTTAGCCTGTGATACTTTTCCAGAAACCCTCGTCCCCCAATACCTGGCATCTTTAAATCCAGTATTATCAGGTCCGGTTTCTGACTTTTGAGCGTCTTCAGAGCCTCCTCAGCGGTTTCCGCCTGCATCACCTCGTAACCCTGCTCTTCAAAGACTTCCTTGTAAAGAAGCCGGACGGAACTCTCATCCTCTATATGAAATATGACTGCCATCTTTACCTCTTCGTCGATTTTACAACCGACAGTCTTCATTGACAAGCCGCATTATGGTAAGTCTGTATAAACATGAAACCTGAAAGGCGCAGGGCTCTGCCGAAGATGGAAATACTAATACCAAAACCGATCAGAAAATACGACTGTGTAGGCATCGTTTCAGCATCCGGCCCGGTTGATCAGCAATTACTTCTGGACGGTTTAAGAAATGTCCATTATTTGGGCTTCGACTCTTTGACGGGTGAGCATGTCCTCAAGAAAAAAGCATATTTGGCGGGTAATGACTCATTCAGAAGCTCTGATCTGAACAAAGCCCTGGCTAATCCGGATGTCCATGCAATAATTTTTTCCCGCGGCGGCTATGGCGTGATGCGCATCCTTGATGAAATTGACTTGGACGCCATTAGAACGAGACCAAAAATAATGGTGGGCATGAGCGATTTGACTGCTTTAAGCCTCTCCCTGTTCAAAAGAGTTGGTCTTGTGACTTTTGCCGGGCCGATGATAGCAACCCGGAATGGCGTCAACATGGACAAACATTCTTCAGATTCTCTGGTCAGGTCGCTGACAACTGATCTTAGGGGCGTTGAACTGGTTTTGCCCGGAGTTGGCGAAATAAAGGCATTGAGGCAGGGCAAGGCTTCAGGCAGGTTACTTGGTGGCTGCCTGTCTTTGGTCGCTGCTCTACTGGGAACGGACCATTTTCCGGACTTCACCAATAAGATCATGATACTGGAAGATGTCAACGAGCCATTGTACCGAATAGACAGGAAGCTCATGCAGTTGAAAATGAACGGAATATTTCACAAAATTAACGGATTGGTTATAGGACATTTCCTGGGATCAGATTCCGAAGATCAAAGGCTGGATGTTGAAAATCTGATAATGGACCTAACCAGTGAGTTCAGTTTCCCAATAGTGTCAGGCTACCCTCATGGACACACTCTCCCGAATCTAACCCTGCCTATAGGCCTCAAAGTTTATATGGACACCGGGAAAGGCTCACTCCTCGTCAGTCACGATCAGTCCTGAACTATTTACTCTACCAGAGTTCGTTTGCCTGGCATTCCTGTTAGCCTCGCATTCCTTGACAAATGTAGTCTTGTTAAGTTAAACTGCTGGTTCGTTGGATATCGGAGGGATGGCCGAGTGGTTTAAGGCGGCGGTCTTGAAAACCGTTGATCGAAAGATCCGGGGGTTCGAATCCCTCTCCCTCCGCCATCTGTTCAAACAGACTTCCATATCCGGACAACCGCTGCATTCAATCTGTCCGGTCAACAGATCTCCTGCTATACTCCCGGTAGAATTTTACAAAATAATCAACTCCAGACCATAAAGTTAACGCTAGAGCGCAGTAAAGTATCCAGGTGCCCACTTCATGGAAATCAATGGGAATAATTATGGTGTATTTGTAGTTGATTATAAGGGGGACAATCGCAGCAAACTGGAAGAACGCTTTCCATTTACCAACCCAACTAGGCTTTAATGTTGTATCCCACGTTTTAGTTGTAGCTCTCAGAGCGCTTACAGCCACTTCGCGTGAAATAATGAGCATTACTATCCAGGCGTCGACGCGATCGAGCGCTATCAACATGATCAGGGCCGATGTTACAAGCACCTTGTCGGCAATAGGGTCAAGGAATTGTCCAAATGAAGATTCAACTTTAAGACGCCTGGCTATGAATCCATCAAAAAAATCGGTCAGGGAGGCAACAAAAAACAGAAACGCCGCCAGGGCCGAAGGAGCTTTCCCGGGAAAGAAAAGCAGGAATATTATCGGAGGAACCAGGACAAGACGTCCAAGAGTCAGAAAATTCGGAAGATATTTTTTCATGGCAAATTCTGGTTAGTCCTGAAATTTTTGTTTAAAAACAAGAGCCCGGCAGGCTTTCATTGCCTATCAGGTTTCCCAGGGATAAGTCCCTGTGAGGAGTCGCTCACATGGAAGAAATACCTCAAAGGTCGAACCCTTACCCGGCTCGGAAGTGACTTTGATTGCGCCTCCGTGCTCTTCTATAAGCAGATGAGCCTTGCTCAACCCCATCCCAGCCCCAACGGTCTTCGAAGTAAAAAAAGGATTAAATATTTCAGATATATCCTCTTTATGAATCCCCACACCAGTATCCAGAAACGAAACGCAGACCGAGGAATGAAGATTCCTGATTCTTACTTTCAGACGGCCACCGTTTGGCATGGCCTCATAGGCATTCATTATCAAATTGTAGAACACATCCTCCAAGGCCAAAGGATCCCCATTTATTTGAGAAATTTTCCTTTCAGCTTCAATGCTGAATGTCACTGATTCCTGTCTGGAAACAGGCAAGTTGTTGAGAACCTTGTCTCGAGCCCTTTCCAGTATAGCTATGAGATCAACCTTCTGAAACTCGAAAGAATAAAGCTTCGAAAATTTTACATAATCTTCGATATCTCTAACCATCTTTTCCAGTCTTGAAACATCGTCCAGAATTATTTGAGTGTATTTGGAATACGTCGGATTTTCAGCGGTCATGGATTTCAACCTGAGGGCAAAACCACCTAGAGAGGTCAAGCTGTTACGAACTTCATGGGCAACCCCTTCAACGACGGCTCCCAGCGAGGCTAGCTTTTCCGACTGTTTTAGCCGTCTCTCGACCTCATTTTGCCTTGTTAGGTCAGCAACGACTATCACTATTCCTGTTACACGTTTGTTTTCCTTGATCACTGAAGTAGACATATAGCCGGGGAATGAACTATTGTCCTTTCTCCGAAAATAGAACTCACCTTCAATTTTTCCGTTTCGAAGGGTATCCTTGACCAGATCCCTTGATAAAGGAGTCCTGGATTCACTTCTTATCAGAAAGTGAAAATCCTTTGCTCGTAGTTCATCGGGGGAATATCCCCACATATTTGATGCGGCCCGGTTCACAAACTGGATGTTTCCAACCGGGTCTGTAGTAATTAGAGCTTCATTGATGATTGTTGTGAGGTGAGCCAGATATTTTTCACTTTCTCGAATCTGTTTCCTGAGTTTTATGTTCTCCTCACCAAAACGTCTGTTTTCCAAAAGCTTGCGAGCGAGCTTTACCACTTCCTCAGGGCTAAAAGGCTTGTTCAGGAAATCATCAGCCCCGGATTTCATGGCGCTAACGGCCACCTGAGCGTTTCCAGCCCCGGACATCAGGATTGCTATGGTACGGGGGGAACGCTCCTTGACGAACCGGAGAGCATCTATGCCGTCTGTTCGAGGCATGTGAACATCAATGAGAAGAATGTCCGGTTTCTCCTTAACAAAAACATTCTTGCAATCAGACCCATTAAAGGCCTGAAAAACCTCAAATCCATTTTCCTCAAACACATCTCGCAACATGTGATTAAGTATTTTGGAATCCTCGGCGATCAATATTCTGGGTTGGGCACTTTCCGTGGGCATGGCGCTGCTTTCTATTCATTCAGATACGTTTTTCGACAGTTCTCTGAACAGAAATAAACTGTTTTTCCGTCCCTGATTGCTGACACGGCGCTTTTTATGGGGACGTAAGTCCCACAAACAGGGTCCTTGACCAGGTCATTAACTGCAATCTTCTCGTTGTTCCCCCGGATCATGGTATCAGGTCCACTGCTGACAAGGGATTTTGAGACCCACTTCCAAACCTTGTAACCTAGAAAAATGAACAGAACGAGATAAATCAGTCGAAGCATCGTGGTAAGCTCCTTTGAGAGCTAGTTCCCCCTGATCAGCCTGATCTTGGCTAGCTCATCCGGGCCCAAAATCTCAAGCAAAGTTCTCATCGATTTCCCTTCAGCGGGATGTTTGAAATTTGGAGCCAACTCAGCCATCGGGCCAAGAACAAAAGCCCTTCCTGTGAGCCTTGGGTGAGGAACCGTCAAAGTTTCAGTATCAATTATTTCCTGACCAAAAAATAAAAGATCCAAGTCAATTATCCTGGACAGATCACTTCTGTGACTGGTCGATTTTCCTAATTTTTTCTCTATATTCCTCATCCAGGTGATCAGAGTCATGGCATCACTGTCTGTTTCAATCTCTATCACGGCGTTTATGAAACTCGACCCCTCATCTACCAAGCCGATCGGATCCGTTTCATAAATGCCGGATCTATTCAGAACCCTTGAGCCCCGCAACAGGTTAAGCTCGACTATAGCCTCCTCCAGTTTCCTTAGCGGGTCACCAAGATTTGCTCCAAACCCTATATAACAAACTGTGCTCATTTAATCACTTCTTGACAAAGTTTATCAATGAGCCAAGGCCCTGAATTCTGACCTCAAGCTTGTCACCCTCGTTTACGGGTCCAACGCCGGAAGGTGTCCCCGTCGCAATCACATCTCCAGGATAGAGAGTCATAATCCCTGAAATGAACTCTAAGAGGAAGTAAGGATCAAATATCAGATTCGATGTCCTGGATGACTGTCTTAATTCGCCATTCAGATACATCTCGACACTGAGGTCTTGAGGATCCAGTTCGGTCTCTATCCAGGGGCCAATAGGACAAAAGGTATCGAAACCCTTGGCCCTGGTCCACTGACCATCCCTGGTCTGAAGATCCCTGGCTGTAACGTCATTTACGCAAGTAAATCCGAGAATGTAATCCTTCGCGTCTTTTCGGGACACATGAGAAGCCGTCTTCCCAACCACTATTCCAAACTCCGACTCGTGATCCACCCGAGAACTCTGAGGCGGCAGAATTATGTGGTCATTCGGCCCAATTACAGACGTGGAGGGTTTTAGAAATATTACCGGTTCCTCAGGCATTTGATGTCCCATCTCAATGATGTGATCCCTGTAGTTGAGTCCGACAGCCACAACCTTGCTAGGCTGGCAGGGAGCCAGAAGTCTTACAGAATCAAGATCATGGTTTTTGTCATCCTGATCTGGACCTTCCGGTTTGATAACGGTGTCTTCAAGCCTTCCCGTAAAAGTCTTACCGTCAACTTCGAATCTTACAAGTTTCATTGAGAATCCTTTAAACCGAGAACATCTGTCATGTCATAGAGGCCATTTGGCTTATCATTAATCCACAGAGCCGCCTGAATGGCTCCTTTTGCAAAAGCGTCACGGCTGTGGGCCCTATGAATGAGTTCCAGCCTCTCTCCTCCAGTCACGAACATGACCGTATGCTCTCCAACTATGTCGCCTCCCCGCAAAGCCATTACACCTATCTCAGAGGGCTTCCTTGCTCCAATAATGCCCTTTCGCCCATACACTCCGACCTCATTGATATCCCTTTTGAGTGAAGCGGCTATGACCTCGGCGAGTTTGGCCGCCGTTCCACTAGGAGCGTCCTTTTTCTGATTGTGATGTGATTCAACTATTTCAACATCATAGGCATCCCCTAGCGCTTTAGCCACTTTCTCAACCAGAGTAAAGAGCAGGTTGACTCCAAGGCTCATGTTGGGCGCCATGAGACATCTTGCGCTTGTAGACAGATGATAAATTTCACGTCTCTGATCATCAGATAATCCGGTAGTGCCTATGACCACTGCTTTGCCGAGTTTACTGGCCACCCGCAGATGGTCCACTGTAGCTTCGGGAGAAGAAAAGTCTATTAGCACATCTGATTTGGAAATCGCTTCTTCGGCATCTGCCGAGATGGGAACGCCAAGGGCGCCAACACCAGCCACGACGCCAAGATCCTGACCAATCAAAGGGTTAGAGCTTACTTCCAGGGCTGCGGTTATTTCAATTTCCGGATTTTCACTTACCAAAGCTGTTATACGCCGCCCCATTCTCCCAGCAGCGCCACTCACCGCTATCTTCATACAAATGCTCCTTGATTATATGAGGCCGTATTTCCCAAGAATACCTTTGAGTTTTTCCAGATTGGTCGACCCCGGCTCACATAGAGGCAACCTGAATTCCGGAGTTATCTTGCCCATAAGGCCCAGCGCTGTTTTCACCGGTATTGGATTTGTCTCTATGAACATGGCCTGACATAGTTCATAAATCTGGAAATGGAGGGAGCGCGCCTGTTCTATCTCGCCATTCAACATGTGCTTTACCAAGGCTGACATCCTGTCGGGAATTATGTTGGTAATCACTGAGATTACACCTTTTCCACCAAGCGCCATCAATGGAAATGTCATCTGATCATCCCCTGACAAAACATCGAAATCTGAGCCACACAGTCTAAGAACCTCGCTCATCTGAAGGATCGAGCCCGAAGCCTCTTTTACCCCTACAATATTAGGAATTTTCGAGAGTCTCTCAACGGTGGCGTTTTCAATGTTTACCGCTGTGCGACCCTGAATGTTGTACAAAATAATTGGAATATCCACAGATTCAGCTATTGCCTTGAAATGCCTGTACAAACCTTCCTGGGTCGGTTTGTTGTAATAGGGGGACACCAGAAGAACCGCATCGGCGCCCACTCTTTTGGCGTGGCGGGTCAGGTTGATGGCCTCTTCTGTGCTATTGGAGCCAGCCCCTGCTATCACCTTGACCTGACCGGCAATTTCTTTGACTGTTATTTCCACAACCCTGTTGTGCTCCTCGTGGGACAGCGTCGGAGACTCACCGGTCGTTCCGCAAGGAACAAAACCTGATACTCCCCCATCAACTCCAAACCTGATCAAGTTCTTCAAGCCCGCTTCATCAACCAACCCATCCTTAAAAGGTGTGACTACGGCGGTAAACGCTCCTGAAAACATCATGGGCTCCTTCTAACTTATGATTTACGCGGGGATCTGCTCTCCACGAGTTAAGTCTTCGTAACTTTCTCTTTTTCGAATGATGTGAAATTTGTCACCATCGACCAGAACTTCGCATGCCCGGGGTCTGGAATTGTAATTTGATGACATCGTGAAACCATAGGCCCCTGCGCTCATTACAGCCAGGAAATCTCCCACCGCTGGAGTCGGGAACTCCCTGGAACGAGCCAGAAAATCTCCGGATTCACATATTGGTCCCACTATGTCGGCCAGAAATAGTTCAGATCCGGCGCCACCCGAGTTCCTTTTCACCGGTAATATTGAATGATGAGCCTTGTAAAGGCTTGGTCTCACCAAGTCGTTCATGGCCGCATCCACTATCACGAAATTTTTTTCTGCCGTTTGTTTCAGATAGAGCACCCTTGTCGCCAACATTCCCGCATTCCCAACCAGAACTCTGCCTGGCTCCAGTATGACCTTCACGTCCAGATGCGCCAAGGCATCCAGTATCGCTGATCCATACGCGGACGGTGGAGGAGGCGTCTCCTGGTCATACGGAATCCCCAAACCACCTCCAACATCGAGATATTTTACCTTTATGCCCTCTTGACGCAGAGTAGTGAGAAGCTCCTTGAGAATTGATACCGTTTCCCTGAATGGAGAAAGCTCTGTAAGCTGACTCCCAATGTGGCAGTCTATCCCGACAGGCTCCAGGCCCTTCATGCCTTGAGCACGTTTGTATAGTTCAATGGCCCTGGATATGTCTATGCCGAATTTGTTGGTCTTGAGCCCCGTGGAAATATACGGATGAGTCTTGGGGTCAACATCGGGGTTTACTCTCAGGGCTATACGAGCTTTCTGGCTCCTCATTACAGCTCTTTGATTCAAGGTGTCCAGTTCACCCTCGGATTCGACGTTGAACATGAGAATGTCGGCTTCCAGAGCTTCATCTATCTCTGATTCCCTTTTACCCACTCCGGAATAGACTATCTTCTGAGGGTCAATGCCAGCCTTCATGGCCCTGTAAAGCTCTCCACCGGAAACGATGTCAACTCCTCCGCCAAGATTGGCAAAGACATTCAGGATGCCAATGTTTGAACAGGCCTTCATAGAGTAACATATCAGGTGGTCTACTCCCTTGAACGGCTCCTGGAAAACATTAAAATGCCTTTCCAGAGTCTTTTGACTGTATATGTACGCAGGAGTTCCTACCTCAGCGCACATCTCCGACACCGATACATTCTCGCAGTATAGCTGATCACCCTTGTATTCAAAAAAATGCATATTGATTTACGCTCACGGATTGTATTTTATCGATTCAGAACCTGAACGGCTCGATTCTTCATTTGGTTTATCTTTTGGAAAAGCCGTTACCGCGTAACGGTAAGATCGGCCAACAACAACTTTTTCGTCTACAAACCATGCGTTTCGCAAAGGCTCGGGATTGATTCTTTCAAATACTCCACCTTGCTCCGACCTGTATATGTTGTATCTGGTCTCCTCATTTTCAATCCTCACCGGGTTCCAGTAGATTCGTATTCCATCCCGTGTAGCCGCCATGTTTATATTTTCGGGAGCTCCCCAGGTGACAGCAGGCGCCAACACGTTAACGACATTCGAGGGATTCGATTCTATAGACACCCCCTGGTTCATTCGTGCAGATCTTACTACATAAAAGTAAGAGTTGGATCTGCTTACTGTTCTGTCCAGAAAAGTGTTCTCACCGCTACCGGAGCCACCCACCAGTTTCATGGATTCCACTTCAGACGTTGGACCTCGGTAAATACGGTAGGCTACATTTCTGGATGGTCCATCAGGAGACGTCCAGGTCAGTCTTACGCTATCCCTCTCCATGTCAGCCCGCAACAGCTTCGGGCTCTCAGGGATATCCTCAAATATGATTTTTACATCTGGGCTTGGCTTTGCCTCCCTGCCTTTGAGGTTATAGGACGTTACTGCATAGTAGTACGTATGTCCAGGCTTAACGGTCTTGTCAACGAATGTGACTTCTCCGTCCTTTATCTTTGCGTTAGTCGGAGTCTGATAATCTATGTTAGCAAATAAATTCTTTTTGTCACCACATGTATCACAATCATCGGAAGTCGGAGTAGACGCCTTGAATATCTTGAAACCGGATACATTTTGAAAGGGCGTTCCGTCGGTGTTGAAAGCCGGCACAAACCATTTCAGGGTTATTCTATCAGGATAGGCGTATGCGTTGACCAGGATAATTTCACCCGGAGTAGTCGCCGTAGCGGGCCTGGGGTGAGTCTTGTAACCACACCCGGACAAGCCCACAAAAATCACCAAGGGCCAAATTATTAACCCTATGTGTTTCAAGTAGCCCTCTAGAACACCGTACTGAATTTTTCCTATTCCAGAAACTTTAAAACATCCTCAACAAAACGTCTACCGATGGTAATCTGATCTGTGACGCTATTCTTCGCAGTGGCCCCAGGCTGTCTTCTTGCCTCGACCATCTGTAGAGGGGAAGGAAGCTTGGAGCCATCCAGCGCTTCGGTGGATTGCTCGTGATTCCGAATCAGTTCACCTACCCTGGCATGGGCCTCTCTAAACGGCAATCCAGACCTTACGAGATCATCGGCAATGTCGGTAGCCGCCAGATAGGGCTCAGAAGCTGCCTCGAGCATGACCGGTCCGTTGAAAGACGTCTCTCTGATTACTGACGACATAATCTTCAGACATCCAAGCAGTGTATCTATTGTATCGAATACGGGCTCCTTGTCTTCCTGCATGTCCTTGTTGTAAGACAGGGGCAATCCCTTCAAGGTCGTCAAAAGGGAGGTCAAATCTCCGTAGACTCTTCCGGTCTTTCCTCTTATCAGTTCACAGGCATCCGGATTTTTCTTCTGAGGCATTATACTGGAACCCGAACAATAAGCGTCCGGCAATTCACAGAACCTGAATTCCGAGGAAGACCACAGAATGAACTCTTCTGCCAATCTGGACAAATGGGTCATGGAGAGGGCCGAGTCAAACACGAATTCAGCTACAAAATCCCTATCTGAAACAGCGTCCATGGAGTTGGCGCTGATTTTTGAAAAACCGAGCAGTTCCGAAACCATTGCCGGGTCAGTTTGGTAAGTTGAACCCGCCAGGGCCGCGGACCCCAGAGGCATTTCATCGATGCGTTCCAGCCCGTCACGAAATCGTTCAAAATCACGCCTGAACATCTGAAAGTATGCCATGAGGTGGTGAGACAGCCTCACCGGCTGGGCTCTCTGCAGATGAGTGTATCCAGGCATTATAATATCGGCGTTGGCGTCTGCCTGATCAAGGATCGAAACCATGGTTTCAGCGATGGCGCGCATAACGTGAATGGAGCTTTTTTTCAGATACAGCCTCAAGTCAAGCGCAACCTGATCATTCCTGCTGCGAGCCGTATGCAGCTTGCCGGCTACCACACCTACTTTCTGCCTTAACGCCTCCTCTACATTTATGTGGACATCTTCCAGCTCTTCGCGAAACTCGAATTTCCCGGCGTTGAAATCCTCCAGAACTTCCAGAAGTCCTTGACGGATGGTGTGAGCGTCCTCTTCCGGTATGATGTTCATTCTTCCCAGCATCGTAACGTGCGCCACGCTGCCTTCGATGTCTTCAACAAACAATCGCTTGTCAAAAGTTATCGAAGCGTTGAATTTAGCGAAGAACGGATCCATACCCGTTTTGAAACGTCCTTTCCGGATGCCCTTCGACTCACTGTTGCTACAGGACGATTCTGAGAATACTTCACTGGTCATTAGACTCTCCGGATAACTTGATCTAAAATTTATTTGGAAAACAAGTATTTGAACTTATCATGGCTCCGATCCGCAATCGGAGGGCATTCAGCTTTATGAATCCCTCAGCGTCCGCCTGAGAATAGACCTGATCTTCTTCGAAGGTAGCAAACCTGCAATCGTAGAGAGAATTGTCCGATCTGCGTCCGGTAACTGTAACCGATCCCTTGTACAGCTTCAGCCTCACCTCACCATTAACAGCCTTTGCAGCCTCATCAATGGGGCCCTGCAACATCAGACGCTCGGGAGCAAACCAGTAGCCGTTGTAAACAAGAGAAGCATAACGTGGAATCCATTCATCCTTTATGCGCATAACTTCCCTGTCGAGAGTGATGGACTCCAGAGCCCTTCTCGCAGCATGAATTACCGTGCCACCAGGGGTTTCATAGACACCTCTGCTTTTCATGCCCACATAACGGTTCTCAACCAGATCGACCCGGCCTATTCCATTCTGTCCAGCTATTGCATTAAGCTTTGTCAACAGGGAGGCCGGAGACATTTTTTCGCCATCAATGGCAACAGGGTCTCCGTTGACAAAACTCAGGACTATCTCTGTTTTTTTATCGGGCGCTCTGGCTGGATCGACAGTCAATATGAACATGTCCTCTGGTGGCTCAGCCCAGGGATCTTCCAGAATGCCGCCTTCAAAACTGAGATGCAGGATATTTCGATCCATACTATATGGCTTGGCTGCTGTTGACGTTACGGGTATGCCGCGTTTTTCAGCATAAGCGATCAGATCGGATCGGGAACGCATGTCCCAAACACGCCATGGCGCTATTATCTTTATGTCAGGGTTCATCGTCAGATAGGTCAATTCAAATCTGACCTGATCGTTTCCCTTCCCAGTAGCTCCGTGACTCACCGCTTGGGCGTTTTCCTGTTTGGCCAATTCCATTTGAGCCTTGGCTATACACGGTCGCGCTATCGATGTTCCCAGAAGGTATGATCCCTCATAGACTGCATTGGCTCTGAAAATCGGAAATACATAATCCCTGACGAATTCCTCCCTAAGATCACGAATGGTCAGCGATTCCGCTCCCGTAGCCTTCGCCTTTTCGTGAAGCGGTTCCAGCTCCTCACCTTGACCAAGATCTGCGGCAAAAGCTACGACCGGGCACTCATAGGTATCCAGAAGCCATCGCAGGATTACCGATGTATCCAGGCCACCGGAATACGCCAGCACTATCTTGTTGATTCCTTTATTTCCCAATTATCCTCCTCAGGCTTTACAATCCGGTCATAAAAAAACCAAATTCTTCCGGCCTTTACTAGCTTTTATGATGATTAGGCCAAATATTTGACCTTGTTCAAACTCCACACGGATCAGCAAACTCTTTTCGGTTGCGAAAAGTTAATTTTGCGCTATCTCCACACCGGATCTGTCAGGTCAGAAGAAACTCGAGAATGGCCTTCTGAACATGCAGCCTGTTCTCAGCCTGTTCCCAAACCAGAGAAGCAGGAGACTCCAGGACTTCTTCCGTAATCTCCTCCCCGCGATGCGCAGGCAAGCAGTGAAGCACGTAGCAGGGATTCGCAGCTCGGGCCATTATCTCTGAATTGACCTGATAGTCTTTAAATAGCCCCTTCCTGATCTCAGACTCAGACTCCTGACCCATGGAAGACCACACATCAGTCGAAATCAGATTTGCGCCCTCCGCTGCCTCAAATGGATCCCTGTAAAGAGCAAGATTCCCGGCGTCAATGGCGATACCCGGGTCGTACCCTTCCGGACAAGCCAGTTTAAGGGTAAAACCGATTTTCTTTGCCGCGTTAATCCATGAATTGGCTACGTTATTGCCATCGCCTATCCATGCCGCTGTCATGGTCGATATATCCAGGCCGGCTTCTCTTGCTGTCAATAAATCGCTTAAAATCTGACATGGATGCAAAAAATCTGACAGCCCATTTATTATGGGAACAGTCGACCATTTGGCAAATTCCTCCAGCTTTTCATGCCCGAATGTTCTTATGACTATGGCATCCAGATATCTTGACAACACGCGAGCTGTATCTCTTACAGGCTCTCCTCGCCCCAGTTGTATGTCCTTGGAATTCATAACGATCGGATGCCCACCGAGTTGTTGGATCCCTACATGAAAAGATACTCGCGTCCTCGTTGACGGCTTTTCGAATATTATTCCTACACTCTTGCCCGCCAAAGGACGTGATACCGGATTTGTTCCAAGCCCTTTTTTCATTTCGGCAGCGCGATCCATCATGTGGATCAACTCGTCCCTCGTATAATCAGCCAGGCTCAGGAAGTGTCTTGTTTCTGTCATGGTTGCGAGCCTCCTGCTTTTTTCAGGCTAACATCTAGAGCTGAAATCATTTCGTCTATTTCGGACTCAGAGACCGTTAGGGGAGGAATGAACCTTAAAACAGTGTCCGAGGTGCAGTTTATTAATACGCCGAGTTCTCTCATGTTGGCTACAATTTCGGCTCCGGGTATTGAAAGATCGACACCCTGAATTAAGCCCAAGCCCCTGATCTCCACAATTAAAGAATGCCTTGACTTCAGTTCGGCCAATCTGGTCCTCAGGTAAGATCCCATCTGTATGACGTGTTCCAAAAATCCGTTGGACAGAATTTCCTTGATCACGGCTATCCCCGCTGCGCATGCAAGCGGATTTCCTCCAAATGTGGAGGCATGGTTTCCCGGATTGAAGGATTTGGCCACTGTGTTTGTCGCCAACAGGGCTCCCATCGGAAAACCGCCTGCTATTCCCTTGGCCAAGGTCATTACATCCGGGGTTATTCCAAAATTTTCATACGCAAATAGCTTTCCTGTCCTTCCCATGCCAGTCTGGACTTCATCGAACATGAGCAAAGCTCCCGCTTTGTCACAAATGGCTCGAACGCCTTGCAGATAACCTTCTGGGGGCATCCTGACTCCGCCCTCTCCCTGTATCGGCTCGACCAGAACTGCCGCTACCGTAGGGTTCATTGCTTTATCAAGCGCTTGCAGGTCACCGAACGCAACGTGTGAAAATCCCTCTACAGCAGGCTCAAAGCCCATTCGGTACTTCGTCTGGCCCGTGGCCGCAAGTGTCGCCAGCGTTCGACCGTGAAAAGAATTTTCCATCGTTATTATGTGGAAACGGTTGTGCTCGTTACGGTCATGAAAGTACTTTCGGGCTAGCTTTATGGCCCCCTCGTTCGCCTCAGCTCCCGAATTGCAGAAGAAAACCTTTTCTGCAAAGGAGTTGTCCGTAAGATATTTTGCCAAGGTGATCTGCGGTTCTATATGGAACAGGTTGGAAACATGAATGAGTTTTTTTGCCTGAGCGTAAATGGCCTCCGCCAGACCTTTGTGACCGTGTCCAAGAGGACAGGCTGCAATACCGGCTATGAAATCCAGGTAGGTCTTTCCACAACTGTCGGTAACTCGGACTCCATCACCCTCAACAAGCATGATTGGTAAACGTCCATAGGTATTGAAAACACACTCCTCATTGAGTGAAATAAATTCCTTGTTCTCCGACATCTGTCTCTCCTGATCTAATCTCTAATGTATTTAGGTTCATGACCTGGAACGCCACTAACTTTAGGGAAAAGCGTTCCTGCTGCCGATACCCGGCTATGGGCTGCCCCATGGGTCCAGCAAAAGCCCGCAGCAAGTTCCACCGTCATGACATTGAATTAATAGCTAATGGTTCAAAACCTGTCCCCAGGCCTGACTGCCTCTGGACCTCCCGAGACAAGCCCCCAATTTGCTTAAAGCGGTTTAAAGTCCCGGAGCCCTGTCGCGGACTATCTCTGTGCCTATTCCTTCATCAGTGAGTATTTCCAGAAGCAAAGCGTGCGAGACTCGACCATCGATAATGTGCGCCTTGGGCGCCCCGCCACGGATCGCATTCAGGCATGACCGGACTTTAGGTATCATTCCCCCGGATATCTCGCCCTCCCTGATTTTTGTTTCCGCCTGATCTTCGGTCAAACTTGATATCAGCTCGTTTTCCTTGTCCAGTACACCAGGCACATCGGTCAGCAGAATAAATTTTTCGGCTCCCAGAGCCCCTGCGAGAGCGCCAGCGGCAGTGTCGGCGTTTATGTTATATGGCTTCTCCTGGGGACCAGCTCCCACAGGCGCCACCACAGGTATGAAACCATGTTCCTCCAACGCAGTTATCACATCCGGATTTATCCGTTCGACCTCTCCCACAAGACCAAGGTCTTCATCAATCCCCGCAAGTCTAGCCGGCTGGGCTTTCCTGGCCCTGATAAGGTTTCCGTCTCGTCCGGACAAACCTACGGCTTTACCACCATAGAAATTTATCAGAGAAACCACATCCTTATTGACTTTGGCCACCAGGACCATTTCGACAACGTCCATGGTCTCCTGATCCGTGACTCTTAAACCTTTCACGAAACGACTTTCTTTACCTATCTTCTTGAGAAGATCCCCAATTTGAGGGCCACCTCCGTGGACTATCACAGGCTTGACGCCAATGAACCCAAGCAAAGCTATGTCCTCGGCAAAGTCCCGTTTAAGATCCTCATTCAGCATTGCGCTACCACCATACTTTATCAAAACCCTTTTTCCCCTGAAGTTTCTAATGTAAGGAAGGGCTTCGACCAGAATCCTGGCCCTCATGGCTGGCGTTGCATTCAACAACTCATCGTTCTCTGAAACCATTTTCAAACACCACTGCGCTATTTGATGCAGAGATTGCTTTGCGTCACTGCAGACGCATCCCTGCTTGTCTATCTAACATCATTAGCATAAAGGTTTCAGTTTATCATATTAGTTCAATAAAATTCCAATATTTATTTCATATCAGCTCAATTGTGATGGGGATACGCTTTGGAAGCCGCAATCGCTTTGTGCGATGTTCATAGGTATTTTTCCTGATAGCAGTATTAATCTCTTCAGAATTATTTCGTGGCTTCGACAATCATTTGATGACCAAACCAGGTGAAACGAATTGTCTCATCGATAAGCTTTCGGAATGGTTTCAGAAGCACAGGTTTAGGGGGGAGTTCTTTTTCCGGATGATACAGCTTTCTTTTAAGGTTGAACGATCTGGTTGACAACCGGACGCTTGAAAAGCCGCAGTCCCTCAATGCCTTCATGATGGTCCTGGGCTCAAACAGCGCTATGTGATCGGCCCCGTTAAGGTAAATCCATTCAGGTCCGTTGACCACTCTGGACAATGATCTGAAGTTTGTTGTAGAAAGTTTAAGAATCCCGCCCGGTCTAAGTGATCTGAAAGTTCGGCGCAGGGCGTTTACTGGTGACTGAAGATGTTCAATCACGTCCCACATCCTTACTATATCAAAGCTGTCAACCGGCGCCTCAAAAGATTCTGCAGCCTGATTCAGAAGATGATGAACGCCAATTTCCTGTAGTCTGGCTATTGCCTTGGCATTGACTTCAACAGCCCAGGTTTCCCAGCCTAGTTTTATGGCCTCCTGGATAAACCATCCCTGACCTGGACCAATCTCCAGAATTTGATTCGTATTTCTGAATTTCTCAAGGAGATGAAGCTCGTTCACCAATCTCCTGGTCTGGGAGAGGGTCAGTGATTTGTCTCCCATTTCTGCCGTCCCCGAGTATACCTGCCCCTCAATATGATCTTTCAATCGGGGGTTCACGAAAACCAGTCCACAATTGGCGCATCGAACATGAACAAAACCCTCTTTGACAAAAAGAGGAATGCTCTTTTCCGAGCCACACAAATCACAGCTAGTTTCAACAAACATGATCTGTCCAACCGTACTGACACTTCACTGGAATTCAGAAAAAACCTGATGCCTCTCCTGAACATGAGCAGTATACACTTTTGCTTATTGATCAGGTATTGGGCGCCGACAACTGAATTAGGTAAAATACCACAAACATTCTAAAACAAGTTTGCATTAAAACACTCAGGCAGAGAGTCAATTTCCGAAGAGTTTCTTGATAACTTGAGCGAGTCGTGCTACATACGGCCCATTTCTGATAATTCATGAGAGGGTAAAAAAAGTTGGAACTAAAACCTATAGCTGAATTTCTTTTTGAAGTAGGTATGCTCAAAAGAACACCTCGTTCGGGTTTCCAGTTCCTTGGCACCGGTGATGAGACGGTAGCGGAACATAGTCTGAGGTGCGCCGTAATCGGTTACACTCTTTCCAAAATGAACGGCCAGATATCCACTGATCGAGTTACTCTCATGTGCCTGTTTCATGACTTGGTTGAAGCCCGGACTGGAGACCTGAACTACGTGAATAAACGTTATGTGAATGCCGATGAGGAGTCCGCAGTCCACGACATGACAATCGGCTTGCCGTTCGGTGATGAAATAAGGAACTTCACCCGCGAGTTCAACGAAAAACAGACCATCGAGTCTCTTTATGCCAACGATGCGGATCAGCTTGAAATGATCCTTCAACTCAAGGAACTCGGTGATCTTGGAAACAGATATGCCGCTGAATGGATTTCTGCGGCGGTGAAAAGGCTTCTGACCGAAGATGGCAAAAAACTGGCCAGGAGCATACTGAACACGGACTTTTCAGCGTGGTGGTTCAAGGAAAAAGATGATGACTGGTGGGTTCACGCCGGGAAGAACTATCCAAGCGAGAAATAGGAATCCGTTCATCTTTCCCGGATGTTCTAAACCATCCTGCATAGGAACGCCATGAATCCAAATAACTTTCACAATGCATCGTCAAAGGTTCATGTTTTGAATAATTTCCGAGCCAAGGCCAAATGGGCGCTCATGATTTTCACATCCCTGGCGCTTCTTTTCCCAATTGGGCTCCAGGCAAGCAACGTCAACGTGGATGACAGAGATTCCGACATTCATCCGCTGATGCGAGGGGCTGGAGAGGATGAGGCCGCGACAGGCAACAAAGGCGGGAGTGTTTCAACTGCGCCAGAATCCAGAGATGATTCACGAAAGAAATACAAATGGCTTTTCCGTGAGCAGGGACAGCAGCAGTCTGAGATCCAGGAACAGCCGGTAGGGCAACTTGAAAAGTTCGATAGACAGGTAAAACAGGCGCGCAAATTGTACCTTAGCGGCGAAAAGGAAAATTCCATACTGGAGTACAGGAATGCTCTGGATCTTTTTGAATCTGTTCTTGACGACCTGCCACCAGGTAGTCCCTCACTCAAGGATCTGGAAATGCGATTTCCAGTCTTCGAGGAAATGGTTATCAGAATCCTGGGACCTCTGAATTCCGAAATTAAAGAAGATGATTCAGGCCTGATTTTTCACCTTATGGAAAAGAGACGACTTGCCAGGAGAAACCTCACTCTTAAAAAAGCAGGAAACATAGAGCCTTACGATGTTCCACCTGAATTGCTCAAACAGGAAACCGATTTGCTACTGGAATTGCATGAACTGCAAACATCAATTCCCACCGCAAGTATCCGTAAGGCTGAGGAAAACCTGAAAAGTAGCCTGATCGACATCAGGCAGTCCATACACAGGAAATCACCCAAGTTCTCTTTCCTGCGAAAGAGTTTGCCTATATCTCTGGCCGAAGTAAAAAGAGATTATCTGGCTCCCAACGAACTGATAATGGATTTCAACCTTTTCTCGGACCGGATGGTTGTAGGTATGCTGGGCAATGATGAGGCCAACTATTTTCAGATTCCCATAAACCGTCAGGAACTTGAAAAGGGAATACTCGTCCTTCAGGACAAACTACGCGAATTCATGCTGGGTAGCGAATCCTCATTCATGGGACATGCATGGAAAGAGCCTTGCAGGAGGGTTTACAGAACACTTTTGGGTCGCTTGCCCACAGCTCCCCCCGAAAAAAAAGTCATATTCATAGTTCCAGACAGGTCTTTGTGGTATCTCCCCTTTTCTGCCCTGCTAGATGCTGAGGATGTGCCGTTTGGTCAGGATCGCGTGATTACAATGATACCTTCAGTGGATTTGCTGAAGTTTACGAGATCAGCCCCCAAAACCGAGAATCAGCTAGTCGCCAAAAACAGCCTGCTGGTCTTCGAATCCATACCCTGGATATCAGAGGATGAAATAAAACAGTCACCAACTTCTGCGCCATCTCACAGGAAAGGCTCTCAGAAAAAACTTACGGAAAGTGAAAAAATTGAAAAACTTATTTTAAGCAACCCCGTTTATCCCAAACCTTCTGACATAGTGATTGGGGTTCAGCGGATTTTTCGTAATTTTGAAGTCTGGGTAGGCCCTACAGCCACCGTCGATAGACTCTCCGATCTTAAAAACCGCAAGGAGAGTGTCCTGATACTAGCGCTTCCACTGGGAGTTCCTGATGTAGTTCAGGGTGATTTCCAGCCCTCTTTCTTTTTTTCCCCAGACAAACAGGGTCAACGAAAAGTAGCCTGCAGGAAATTCTTCTCTGTTTCGGTAAACACCAACCTACTGGTCAACCCGGTTGCCTGGTTTGAGATTCAGGACAGGGAGGCTCCACTAGGAGAAGGACCACTTTTGTTGAACCTGGCATTCTTCTACTCAGGTGTAAAAATGGGACTGACAAATTACTCTGATCCGAATTGGGGAGCTGACGAACCTTACCTGATGAACGCGCTCAAAAAAATTTCCGAGAAGACTAAACCCGGACAGGCTATCGCTTCGTTCAGCCGCGAATTGCCGCAGAGTCTTGATTCGTCTTTCACTGGACGACCGCCAAGTTGGGCAGGATGGATTCTTCACGGGGACCCAGGTCGCCAACAGTAGGACAATTATCGATCCCGGGCCTGTGAAAGTCCCAAATCGGACCTGGCCATTCACAGGCTCAGGAAAATTGTCTGATTGCAAACTGATGACGGCTCCGGTTTTTCATTCGGAGAGCGGGCACACGTACGGCGTAAGACAACACCGCACGAACGGACTGTCAACGACTCTAACAGAGCGTGGCAGTCCATTCTAAAGTGATCTCGGGAGCTATTTCGGAGGTGGAATCAGTCTAGAAACAGTCGGGGCTCTACGCCGGCAGTTTTTTAGACAAACGCGCCACTGTCCTGGATGCTGTATTGGCATGGAATATGCCTTTGGATACCCCTTTGTGCAAAAGCGAAACTGCCGATCTCAACAATTCTGACGCCTCCTGCCCCTGATCCTCCACTGCCTTGAGATATTTCTTCAGGGCTGTTTTTACTTTAGATTTGTAGGACATGTTTCTGAGACGTTTTTTCTCGTTTTGTCGGATTCTCTTCAGCGCTGATGGGTGGTTAGCCATACAAAAAGCTCCTTAATTTATGCAAGTCATTGTGATCAATATCGTGTTATAAAGTCGAGCCTGTTCTTTTGAACAGCATTTAGTCCAGCTGTGGCTACACTGTGCCACTTACGGAATTGTACTTTATGACAGATAAAAACATATCAAGTCAAGAACTTTCCTCCAAAAGAAATGATGCGGCCGAGGCCGAGAAGCGAGCTATGACCAAGGCGGCCGGGGTTGTGGGCTTCTGGACTTCTTTAAGCAGGGTTACCGGGTTCATGAGGGACATGGTCATAGCGCTTTTCATGGGTGCAGGGCCTGGAGCTGACGCCTTTTTTGTTGCGTTCAGAATACCCAATCTTTTGCGTAGGCTTTTTGCAGAAGGCGCGCTCACTGCTGCCTTCATTCCGACTTATGTGGATACGCTTCAGAAAAAGGGATTACCGGAAGCCGCCAGGCTGGCGCAGGTTGCATTCACTTTTTCTGGTATTGTGCTGACTGTCATTACTTTCCTGGGCGTGACTCTGACTCCTTACATTGTTGAGCTGATTGCCCCAGGATTTGGGGCTGATCCCGAAAAATTCAACCTGACAGTTGAACTCACCAGGATAATGTTCCCCTACATATTTTTCATATCGCTGGTGGCGCTGTTGTCGGGAGCTTTAAATTCTCTGGGACTCTTTGCGGCTCCCGCTGCTGCGCCTCTGTTACTAAATTTGACAATGATAGGCAGCGTCCTGATTTTCAGCGCGCACTACAAATGCCCGGCTTATTACGCGCTATCCTGGGCTGTGATCCTGGCTGGATTTTTTCAGTTACTCCTTCAGCTGCCGTTTTTGCCTAAAATGGGGATCAGACTTCGCCTGAACTTCAATTTTTCCAATCCGGCGCTCAGGAAAATGGGGATTCTCTTTTTACCAGCTGCATTGGGAGGGGCTGTTTATCAGATCAATGTTCTTGTAGGGACTATTCTGGCGTCCCTGCTACCCGTAGGCGGGGTTTCGTGGCTTTATTACGCGGATCGTCTTGTGGAATTACCTCTGGGAATTTTTGCTATTGCGCTTGGAACAGCAGTGCTTCCTTCGATGTCACGACTCGCTGGCCAAGGTGATTTTAGGTCTCTAATGAGGTCTTTGGCTTTTTCTCTGGGACTGATCGCGTTTTTGACAATTCCGGCGTCGGTTGGATTAATCATCCTGAGAGAACCGATCATCTCGGTTCTTTTCCAGCGTGGTCTTTTTACTTACACTGACACCGTGGAAACAGCTTACGCCCTGCTGTTTTACACATCTGGGCTTTGGGCCTACTCGGGACTGAAAGTGGTGACCCAGGCATTCTTCTCGCTCAAGGACACCAAAACACCGTTGTGGGTATCTGTTTTCTCCGTTATCACGAATCTTGGCGTGGGGATTATGCTCATGGGACCGTTAAGACACGGTGGACTCGCGCTCGCCACAGCTATCTCCGCATCTCTCAACGTGCTAATTCTGTTTGTCATACTCACAAAAAGGATAGGTTTTTTCCCTTTGCGTGATTTTGCGATTTCCCTCGCCAAAACGATCATTTCATCAGCCTTAATGGGGGCTTTCCTTTGGCTGTTCAAGGATAAGGCAGACTGGAGTCAGGGGCTTTGCCTACACAGCGGGATGGTCTTGGGCGGACTGATGACGGGCGGAATCCTGATATTCTTTGTTTCAGCCCTAATTCTCCAGTGCTCGGAACTGCGGATCATACGGTCATACAAAAGAATCAGATGAAAAATTGTCCTGGATTGCTCACAGCACACGCGCTGGTTTCACCGGCAGGGGTATAGACTGTTGGGAAGATTTCCAGAATTTGCATGAGGCGCTTCGACAACTCTAATGTGCGCAGGCAAAGCGCCTTTGTTAAGCAAATTTCAATAATTTGCCCCATGTGAGAGACAAAGGCTAAAGATATACGGAAGCCCCCTCCCTCGCTGCGTCAACTTCAATAGGGTATCCGTGTGCGTCGAGAAATTCGCGACATCTGTCTATTATTTCGGACACTCCTTTGTCCGTGCGCCAGGGATCGTGATGAAAAAGGAAGAGCTTTCTGACCTCAGCCTGTATCGCGAGGCGGCAAACTGACTCAAGATCTGAATGTCCCCAACCACGGCGCATCTCTATTTCCTCAGGCAGATACTGACCGTCGTGAACCAGGAAGTCGGCGCCTTGGCAGAACTTGACAAAGTCTTTGAAAGCGCTGCCAACCCATCCGTTATCCAGCAATTCGTTGTCAGTCAGGAATACAAATGTCTTGTTATTTTCTACGAATTTGAAACCCAAACCACCTTGCGGATGCTGCAGGGGATGACAGTAAACCGTCATATCTCCTACCTGCAAAGACGACATTGGAATGTCCGACGGAGGGTCAATGTTCGCCCTCAAATCTTCATAGCGCACCGGCCACGCGCCATCTATGTAATCACTGCTGAAAATTCTTTTCAGCCCGGCGAAGCACTGCCGACATCCATTGACCGTGAGGTGACATTCCGGTTTGAACAGTGGACCAAAAAAAGGCAGACCCAACAAATGATCCCAATGGATATGGGTCATAAAAAGATTGAATTCCAGTGGCCTGCCTTCCCTGATCAGGGAATCTCCCAGATTTCGTATGCCAGTTCCGCAATCTATTATGGATGTTTGACCATCAGCGGCGCAAACCTCTACACAGGTCGTGTTTCCACCGTAAATAATAGTTTCGGGTCCCGGAGCAGCTATCGATCCTCTACAGCCCCAAAATTTGATTTTCATGTTATTCTCTTGATGCTTTTGGACATAGTATGTAATAGATTCTAGCTTCAAAAGAAGACAGCGTGGATATTCGCCATCCTGTTATAAGCATA
Source organism: uncultured Desulfomonile sp. (assembly GCA_964542775.1). Classification (GTDB taxonomy): domain Bacteria; phylum Desulfobacterota; class Desulfomonilia; order Desulfomonilales; family Desulfomonilaceae; genus CAITZA01. The sequence goes on along the minus strand of CAZIVV010000130.1, from coordinate 54,795 downwards.
AGCCATAAGATTGGTTAACTCAAGGAATTGTTGTCAGACTTAGGCTTTCAGGATAGCTAACCATGCTGATTGTACATTGTCACATTGCTGGGAGCCCATCAGATGTCCGTTAGAGTTGACAAAAGTTTTGAATGGACTCAAGAAATTGAAGAAATAGAACGCGCTGGTTTACTTCGATCCATGCCTGTGACAGATGGCTCTCCTGACCGTGAGGTCTGGGTGAACGGACGGCGGGCCTTGAACTTTTCTGGAAACAATTACCTTGGATTGGCAGGCGACAGCCAAATCATTCAGGCAATGGTCCATGCGGCTACTGTTTACGGCGCCGGGTCTACAGGGTCTCGCCTGATTTCTGGGAACACGGGGGCGCATCGTGAACTTGAAAAGTACATCTCGTCGTGGAAGGGCGCCCAGAACGCGGTAGTTTTTGGCAGCGGCTATCAGGCCAATGTCGGAATAATAACCGCCCTCACTGACCAAAGGGATCTCATCATCTCAGACGAACTCAACCACGCCAGCATAATTGATGGGTGCAGACTTTCGAGGGCCAAAACCATGGTCTATCCCCATCTCGACGTTGAAGCGGCAGGAAGAATTCTAAAGACTAGCGGGTTCAGAAGAAAACTCCTGATAACTGAATCTGTTTTTTCGATGGACGGTGATTTTGCCCCATTGAAGGAGTTACATGAACTGTGCCAACTTCATGGGGCTTGCATGATGGTGGATGAAGCTCACGCCAGCGGTGTCAAAGGTCCGTCAGGTCAGGGCTTGGCTGCGGAGTCCGGAGTTTGTCCGGAAATACAGATGGGAACTCTCGGCAAAGCTCTGGGCGTTGCCGGCGCCTATGCTGCCGGAACCGAACCTCTCATAAAGCTGATAATCAATAAAGCCCGGTCTTTTATTTACACCACGGCACAGCCACCTGCCGTCGCAAACGCTGCTCTCGAGGCAATAAGGATTGTAGCGTCTGATCGTGGAAGAGAGTTGAGGCAGCGTCTTAACGTTAACATTGCGCTTCTTCACAGCATGATAGCGCCGTTACTAAAAGACCATCAACAGCCTAGCCACATCGTTCCAATACATGTCGGAGATTCGAATCAAACCATGAGGTTGAGCAGGGCCTGCCTCGACAGAGGTATTTTCCTTCAGGGTATACGTTACCCTTCGGTGCCTGAGGGCGCTGCCCGCTTACGTATGACACTCATGAGTTCTCACACGATGGAAGACATTGAAAAAGTAGCCAACATTTTACTGGAGGAATTGAAACAGCACTGAAAGACTTCTGCCCATGAGGCGCCAGCCCTTCCATGATCAAGCTAATGGGCTCCAGAGGAGACAAATGGAATATCGCGACACCAACTACGTTAATGTAAAGGGTATAGATAAGGTAAAAACTTTCTACCGTTTTTTTGATCGGGCGCGTAGACTTCTTACACATCGGTACAACAGGGAGGTTCGTCATCGCAACGGATTAACTGTTTGCGACTCTCTGTTCAATTTTATCAAACTGTCATTCCTGGAATACACCGTGTTGAAATACAGAAACATGGTTCGTTTCGGAGACAGGGTGATCATAGATAGCACGTTCCCTCCTTTTCCATCTCCAGCATTTGACAAACGCCTGTCGAATTATCTCAATTTTTTCGACATGCAGGACATACCATCCGGAATAGTTTCCATCTCCACCACCAACTTGTGTCCTTATTCATGCTCCTTCTGTTCAACCAACTCTCGAAGGATATCGAAAGCCGACCTCGATGAAGAGCTCCTGATAAACACTATCAAGGAAATTGAAAAGATAGGTGTTCCCATGATAATCCTGCACGGTGGTGAGCCGATGTACAGGTATGAGCGATTCCTGAGGATTGTAAAGAGTGTTGGCAGGGAAACGTGTTTATGGATGTTCACTACCGGCTACGGAGTAACCCCGGAGAGGGCTCGAGACCTCCAGGAAAATGGTTTGTTTGGGGCCTGGGTGAGTCTGGATCATTTCGATCCTGAAGTTCACAACAGTTTGAGAGGAAACCCGGCCGCTTTCGAAAAAGCTCAGAACGCTGTCAAGGCCTTCAAATCCGCAGGCGTCTACACTTGCCTGTCGCTTGTGCCCCCAGACGATTTCATAGATCCGGCCAACTTCAGGAAATATTATGATATGGCCAAGGACATGGGCGTGGCCGAAATAAGGGTTATGGAGAAAAAACCTTCAGGCCGTGAGGCGTGCAAAGGTGTCAGTCCGCACAGTCCGGTGCTGGCCAGCATGCAACAGGAATTTTTCTCAGACCCAGTGTACCAGGACTATCCCCCAATCAGTGGATTGTCAACCTGGCTGGAAAAGGATGAGGCTCTTGGCTGCCAGTGCAGATTTGAATATCTCTTCATCTCCGCTTCTGGTGACGTGCAACCATGCGAGGTGAGTGAAATATCTTTCGGCAACATCAGGGATGAACCTTTCAGGGAGATCTACAGGAGGATTTCCAAGGCCTTTGAACATTGTTCCACCGGATGTATACCGATGGTGATGTATCCGGAAATCAGGGAATATCAACAACTCAAGAACAAGCTGGAACCTCAACTGAAGTATGAATTGTCCAAAACAATAGTAGAAGGCTTCCAGAACAGGGGCAATATACCGGGGTCATACAAACATATATGGAATCATTACCAGAAACGACTAGCTACCTATAGAAAACGCAATCAATTAACACACACGGACGCGTCGGCCCTTTGAAACGGGTTATCATCAATTTACCAGATCAGAAAATTGTCACAAGGAGTAGCGCAACAATGACAGAATTAGCCAAATTTGCTGCAGAAAACCTTCACAAGGTGAGACGAAAAAGACCTCTTGTGCATAGCATCACAAATTTCGTCGCCATGAACTCAACGGCAAACGCTCTTTTAGCTCTGGGAGCCTCTCCCTTCATGAGCCACATTCTGGAAGAAATGGAGGATGTTTCAGCCATTTCTCACGCTCTGGTAATAAACATAGGCACACTGTCCAAGCCATGGATTCAGTCAATGAACGCGGCGGCCAGGCTTTCGCGAATACTGTCGAAGCCCTACGTGCTGGATCCTGTTGGTTCAGGCGCCTCCCGATTCAGAACTCAGACGGCCCAAGAGCTTATCCGTTACGCCCCGCCTACCGTAATTCGGGGCAACGCCTCAGAGATATTGTCGCTGAGTTCCAAAGGTGGCCAGACACGGGGCGTTGATTCCATGCACTCTGTTGACGATGCAATAGGCGCTGCGACCGAAACGTCGAGGTCTCTCGGCTCTGTTATAGCGGTCACTGGAGAAAGAGATGTTGTTACGGATGGTTACAGAACTTTTGTGGTCTCGGGAGGCCATCCGTGGATGACTGCCGTGACTGCGACAGGTTGCGCCGCCTCTGTTATAGTGGGGGCTTTCCTGGCGGTTGAGAAGGATGCGACACTTTCTGCGGCATCTGCCCTGGCCTTTTACAAACTGGTCGCAGAAAGAGCCGCTGATGGCGCTAAGGGTCCGGGATCGTACTGGGTTAACGTCATCGACCAGCTTCATTCGATTACTCCCTTGGAAGTGGAAGAGAACGCCAGGATAGAACTTGCATGAAACATTTGTCTGATTGGAACATTTACCTGGTAACAGACAGAAGTCTGGCCAGGGAACGTAGCCTGCCGGAATTATGTGTCTCCGCTATTAAAGGAGGGATTTCTGTAATCCAGATCAGGGAAAAAAAACTGGATTCCCGTACTTTTTTTCAGGATGGACTTCTGGTCAGAGATATTTGCCGCCAGAGCGGCATTCCTCTTATCATCAATGACAGGATTGACATTGCCCTGGCTCTGGATGCGGATGGAGCGCATCTTGGACAGTCAGATATCCCCTTATCGGTGGCAAGAGAGATTCTGGGTCAGGACAAGATCATAGGCTGGTCAATAGACCACCCTGACCAAATAATGACAGAAGAAGCCAACTTAGCGGATTACCTCGCAATTGGTCCCATTTTCTTTACCGCTACCAAAAACGATATTTCAGAGCCTTGGGGCATTGATGGGTTGAAGCTGGCCAGGTCCATGACAAACAAACCCTTGGTCGCTATAGGCGGAATATCGGAACAGAATATTTTTGATGTCGTAGCCGCTGGAGCTGACAGTGTGGCTGTCGTCTCAGCTATAGTTAGCGCTGATGATGTTGAGAACGCTACAAGAAACCTGACACAAATTATCAGGAAATCCAAGCTTGATCACTCCAGGAAGAGCCACTGATGAAACTTAGGGAAATCGGAGAGTTTGGTCTGATCAAGAGAATGGCGCCAAAGTGCCTGATCCGGCCGGAGGGTGTCTACAGAGGAATCGGGGATGACTGCGCTATCATGGATATCGACCCCGATAATTTCCTGCTCGTGACCACGGACCTTCTTATAGAACGCTCTCACTTCAGACTGGATTGGACCTCTCCTGAAGATTTGGGCTCAAAGTCGTTGGCTGTAAACCTGTCGGATATCGCAGCGTGTGGGGGAATTCCCCGTGACGCTTTTATAAGTCTTGCAATTCCAGACAGAATTGAGGTCGAATGGTTCGACAGATTTTACAGTGGTATGATGGAATTGGCCCAAAAATTCAACGTTAACCTTCTCGGAGGCGATACCACCGAGTCCAGGTCCGACCTCATGATAAACGTTGCCTTAACAGGCGTTGTTCCCAGGAATCAGGTATTGACAAGGTCCGGCGCCTCGGCAGGCGACCTGGTATGCCTCATCGGCGCTCTCGGTGAATCTGCCGGCGGACTCAGGCTGATAACCTCAGGCGCGGCGATAAAGACGGATGAACAAAAGCGTCTGATCAGATCTCATCTGAGCCCTACTCCCCTGGTCAATGAAGGAAGGATACTCGCCCAATCCGGGCTCTGTAGCGCGTCGATAGATATCTCTGACGGACTCAGTTCAGACATAAACCATATCTGCGCCCAATCTGGTGTAGGAGCGAGAATAGCTGAAGAGCGAATACCGGTCTCAAAAGATCTGCTGGCTGTTTTTTCAGGTTCAACGACTGAACTGACCGAATTCATATTTAACGGTGGAGAGGATTACGCGCTTTTGGTGGCTGTGAAGCCAGGTGGCCTGCAAAAGTTACAACATTCGCTGGCCCTGATAGGCTCAAGATTGTGCGTGATTGGCGAATTCACGGCCCAAAATCAGGTTTTAACCGTTAAAGCCAACGGAGAAGTTAGAACTCTCGATCCTGAGGGATGGGATCACTTCAGGTAGCTCAGTCTTAAATTCTTGCATTCCTGAATTTTATTTTGAACGCGTAATGTCATTTTCACATTGCATAAATTGTTTCAAACTGACAAATTTGAATGAAGTTCCCAAAAAATAGTTCTTCTTTTTGCCGGAGTTAAATTTGGCTCCAGGCGTTTCAGTGCTTTCAGCCCTAACATTTGAGGCGTTAACAATCTTGAATCAAAAGAAATAACGTATAACTCGCCCGCCCTGGGGCGCAAAAAAGCTCTTGACTAAATATTAATATCTATATATAACCATATCTAGGTTAATCAGCCTCCGTGGAGGGAACATGAAAGAATTCGGTATGACCCGGAGAAAGTTTCTCGCCGGCGCAGCGGTTGGTGGAGCTTCAGTAGTTGCCTCACAGTATATGAGCTTTGACGCATGGGCGGCTTCAGACACTTCTTCCGATGATGTGAAAGTTACGCCAACACTGTGTGACGCCTGCGGTAACTGGTGCGCACTAAATGTTTACACGAAGGGCGGTCGGGTATGGAAAGCGACAGGCAATCCAATTGCCGGCCTTAACAAGGGACGGATCTGTGTCAAGGGTCATGCGATGTTGCATGAAGTTTACAACAAAGACAGGATCAAGTCTCCTTTGAAGAGGGTTGGAGCGAACAGGTTTGAACCCATATCATGGGATCAGGCTTACAAGGAAATCGGCGCCAAATTAAAAGAGGTCATAGCCAAGAATGGAGCGGAGTCTGTTTTCCTGGTTCAGTATCCAGAGGGCAACGAAGCTCTCACCAAGCGATTTATCAATGCCTTGGGCTCCCCCAACATTTTTTCTCACGCCAGCACTTGTTTTCTTCCCCGAAATATTGGTTGGTGGTTAACCACAGGTTATGCGAAACCTGAGCAAGATCTCGAGAATGCCCGTCATGTAGTTTTCATAGGTCGTAACCCGGCTGCTGGTCTGCAATTACGGATGTTGGTCGATATGGCCAAGGCGAAGGATAAAGGGGCCAGATATGTGGTTGTTGATCCACGATTCAGCGAGATGGCCGCCATGGGCCACCATTGGCTGCAGATAAGGCCTGGCACGGATCTAGCTCTCCTGTTGGCACTCGCCAATGTTATGATCAAGGAAAATCTCTACCAGAAGGATTTCATCGAGAAATATACTGTCGGCTTTGACGAATGGGCTTCCAAAATCGGTGAATACACTCCCAAATGGGCCTCAGAGAAGACGACTATTCCTGAAAAGGCAATAGTTAAACTGGCCCATGACATGGCGGAAGCCGCCCCGAGTTCCCTGATACATCGTGGATATCACGGGGCCATGGGAACCCAGTACAAGAACAGTCTGCAACTGGTGCGGGCTGTGGGATGTATAAACGGTCTTCTTGGCAGCTACAATCAGAAAGGCGGGATGTTCAACGCCCCCAAGGTAAAGCTTGGCAAACCAGGCCCGGAGAAATACCCGGTGGTTCCTGAACTTGACATGCCGATGGCGGACGGGAGTGGAGATCCGGAGCGCTATCCTATCACTCCGGTTGGCCTTGGAATAAGTCAGGCGATTCCAGAACTCGTTTTAGCCGGAAAACTCAAGGCCGGTTTTGTATATCACAATAATCCCCTGAGAACATGTCCGAATCCCGCCAGAATGATAGAAGGCTACCGTAAGCTTGATCTGCTGGTCAGCTTTGATTACGTTCTATCTGAAACCGCATCCCTGGCGCATTATATTCTTCCGGAATCCTATTATCTTGAGCGTGATGATGTTGTTCACACCAACCATTGCTACACATCCAAACAGGTCGCTATCAGACAGGCTGTTATAAAACCGTTGTATGATACTAAAACGATGGTGGACATCCTGGTCGAATTGGCGCCTCATTGCGGAATCGGCCAGTATTTCAATTTTACTCTGGACGAATATAACCGTGCTTCGTTGGCGCCTTTAAACGTGCCTCTGGAAAAACTCAAGAAAGAGGGTGTCATTGACTTGGGAGGAGAGTGGAAACCGGGTGAACCAAAATTCATCACCCCGAGCGAAAAGCTCGAGATTGCCTCCTCGACCTTGCAGGATTTGAACCTCCCTGCGACGCCGGTTTGGGAAGAGCCTCTGGTGAGTCCCAATCCCAACGATCCCTATGAATTCAGGCTTATTCACGGCAAACAGGCGCACCTGACTCACGCAAGATCCATCAACCAGAAGTATCTGAAAGAGATTACGACCCTGAACGATATAGCGCGTGTCTGGATTCATCCTGATAGAGCTAAAGCTCTTGGGATAAAGGACGGAGAGTGCATGACCATCACTTCTGCCGTGGGCAAGGGTAGAGCCAGAGCCAAGGTAACTGAAGGAATTCACAGAGATTGTGTCTTCCTGCCAAGCGGTTACGGTGTCTTTGCCAAGAATCTGGAGAGAGCTTACGGTTTTGGAACATCGTACAACGATTATTTACCGACATATTTTGACCCGGTCCTTGGGCATGTAATGGCAAATGAAGTTATTGTAAGGGTTGAGAGGACTCAATCGTAACGTCTTGAGATATCACAGTAATCCTGTCTCAGGGTTTGACCAGCGGTCAGGATTGGTGAATCATCTTGATGGGAGATAGAAATGCCGCGATACGGAATTGCGATAGATACTACCAAATGTGTTGGATGCCATTCATGCAGGTTAGCCTGTCAGAATCAGAATGGTCTTGATTTCACGGAAACCTATAACTGGATAAAAGACAAGGAGCGTGGCAAGTATCCCTCCTTCGATAAGGAGTACGTGCCTCTACAGTGTAACCATTGTGAAAACGCGCCTTGCCAGCGTGTATGTCCTACCGGAGCAACCTACACGACTCCTGAGGGCGTGGTGCTCGTCAACAGAAAGACATGTGTGGGCTGTAAATACTGCATGGAAGCCTGTCCCTACAAAATGCGAATCATCCTTCACCACGAAGGGATCGTTGTCAAATGCAGGTTTTGTATAGAGATGGTACGTGAGGGAGGCTCTCCTGCGTGTGTGACAACGTGCCCGACACAGGTCAGGATTTTTGGAGATCTGGACGACCCCAACAGTGAAATTTCACGTTTTATAGCTGAAAGCGGCGCGGAACCGTTGAGGTCGGATCTTGGAACACTTCCCAAAATTTACTACAAAAGGAGCTGATCATGCCGGAAAGCGCGTGGGGATGGTTGATTGTAGTTTACTTGTTCCTGGCCGGTTCGGGTTCAGGCGCTTTTTTGGCCGCAGTATACTGTGACCTCCTGGCGCCAGACTGGTCGAAATCCCTTGCCAGGGCCGGCTCTCTGGTTGCAGGGCCATTGGTTACAATAGGAACCGTGTGCCTCGTTTTGGACCTTGAGGCGGGATTGTGGGAACCGTGGCGTCAAGTTTACCTGGCTAAAAACCTCAGCAGTATGATCGCCTGGGGTGTAATAATTCTTTCAGGTTTCATTCCCGTTGCCCTTTTATACGCCATGGCCCTGAATGAAATAACATTCATTGGTAAGATAGCCAAAAAATATATCCGGATTCTAGAGTATGTAGGAAGCATCCTGGCAGTCGCCACCGCCACTTATACAGGGGTCCTCATCGCAGTGGTTAATGGAGTTCCTTTCTGGAACACTCCCATGATGCCGGTGCTGTTCCTCGCATCCGCTATCTCAACGGGACTAGCCGCAGCCATGATTGTGGCGGCCATCATAGACGCAAGCACTATCAAGACCCTGTCAAACTTTGCGTTGGGCCACGTCATCTTTCTGGCGGTTGAGGCCCTGGTGCTAATGCTGCTGGTCTTCATGTCCCTGACAAGGTCTACAGAGGCGGCCATATCAGCCAACATGCTCATATCCGGTGTGCTAAGCCCCTATTTCTGGGTGCTGGTTGTCATACTGGGCATACTTATTCCTTTCATATTGAGTATCGTGGAATATTACGAGTACGGAGAAATGCCGAAAAGCCTCGTTATAGGCTCAGACTTACTTGTCCTGATGGGTGGTATGAGCCTGAGAGCCCTAATCATTTTCTCAGCCTCGCCCCCTCAGATCATTTAGGGCTACAGGCTTTGAGAATCAGTTGCAACAGTGGGATTCCAGACATGCCAGATCTAATGGAAAACGCAGTCAAGATACAAACGGAAACCATGCCGGATACTGATGAGTTCATTTCTGAGAAAGTGTCCATGGTGAAACTAGCGTACCTGTTCGCTGACATGTTTGGGGTTCCTTCAGAGATCAACCACGGCCATGCTCAACAGTTGCTCGAATATGGCGAGGGGATGAGCCGACTTTCAGAGGATTGCTTCCCCATGAACGCTGATACTTTCATGGAAACTTGGAGAAGAGATGTCAGGGCGCTATTTGATGGTGAGAGTCCTTTGCGTCTGGAAGAATCCGTATACAAGTCGTGGACGAGCCAGAAAAATCACCCTCTAAGGGGTGTGCGAGGTCATTGCTTCGGTGATCATGCCGCTCACATGGAGGCTGTACTGTCGTCTTACGGAATGACAGTAGAAACCGGCTACCGACTTGCTCCAGACAGCCTGTCCACTATCTTCGAGTTCCTGGCCTTCCTGCTCGAAAATAGACCGCCGTCCGAAGTTGTCGCTTTTTGTGAAGATCACCTTGACTGGATGGAAGACCTGCGGGAGAAGGCTGTGGAAAATAACGCAGGCATGGCCCTTTTGTGTGTCATTTCAAAAGCTAAAATCTTCATTCACGATTTAGTTCAGAAAATGGAGTTATTCGATGAACGAACAGTCAAAAAATGAAACCCGTAACAATCATTCTGCCGATGGGAGCGCAGATAAACGGGGACGTTTGATTTCTGCCGCAGTCATTGCAACAATCATTCTTTCTTTCATAGCGGTTTCAGTTTTTGGAATCTTTCAGCTCACAACAAGAATGATGGTAGTTTGCCCCAGAGATCTTCCAGTAAACGATCCAGCCCCCATCCTGTGGCAGGACATTGTTTCTGATCAAGTCAAGGGGGCTAGGCTTGGAGTTCCCGAGAAGGTTACAGATGTCTACCTCAAGGGCATAAAGCTGGCTGACGGTCAATCTCAATAAGCGTTTAATCTTGATACATTTCTCAGAGATCCAAAAGAGAGAATCATGAATAACATGGATTATGCCAAAGGTTACTGGAATCCCTATGTTGCTGGAATAGCGTTGGGTCTGGTTCTGACTTTCACTTTTTACGTCATGGGGACAGGTTTGGGAGCGTCTGGAGCCGTAGCGAGGACAGCCGCGGTTGTAGCCCACGGCGTATCTCCGGAAACTGTGGAGCAACAGGCCTATTTCAAGGAGTTTTACCGGGAAGGGGCCAGCCACCCCCTGGTTGACTGGACCGTAATAGAAGTCCTCGGAGTGTTTTTTGGAGGTCTCATATCGGTTCTTTTGTCCAGGCGGTTTTCAATTGGAGTCGGTAAAGGACCTACTGCCGGTGTAGGCTTGAGATTATTCATGGCTTTCATTGGCGGCCTGATTGCCGGAGTCGGAACACGGTTTGCCATGGGTTGCACGAGTGGACAGGCGTTGAGTGGAGGGGCTACCATGGTTGTGGGCAGCTGGGTCTTCATGATGGCTGTATTCGCTACTGCATTTGGGGCCGCTTACTTTGTGAGAAAGGAGTGGGAATAATGGGTCCGCTTCTTTACACAGGCGTTATCTCTTACGAGACAAGTCTCTGGCTGGCTTTTCCTATTGGCCTGATGTTCGGTTTTGTCCTTGAGAAGGCCGGCTTTGGAGATTCGCGTAATCTGACCAACATATTCTATTTTCGTGACATGAGGGTTCTCAGGGTAATGTTCACTGCAATGGTCACAGCAATGCTAGGGCTCATTGCGCTTAGTTACCTCGGACTATTCGATTACAACATTCTGGTCGAAGATAGCCTGATGAAGAGCTATTTTTGGCCCCAACTGATAGGTGGGGTCATATTTGGCCTGGGATTCGTGGTGGGCGGTTATTGCCCTGGCACAGCCATCGTTGGAGTAGCTTCGGGTAAACTGGACAGTATTGTTTTCCTTGTGGGAATGGTTTTTGGCATCTGGGTTTTCGCGTATGGCTGGCCTGTGTGGGGCTGGTTTTATAAAAGCTCGGACTTGGGTCGTTTGACTCTATGGCAGTTTTTTGGGACCTCACGCGATTTAATGGCAATAATCATATTGGTAATGGCTCTAGCCGCTTTTGTTTTAGCCTGGCTGGGTGAAAAATGGGCGCCTTACAATAAATAGGATTTATTACAGACTCTCGACATGCTACAATTTAATAAGGTTTCTGGACATGCCAGCAATGGCATAATCTAACTTAAGGAGGTAATTAATGAAGAAATTGGTTCGCGTGCTGGTGGTGATGGTTTCTCTGGTTGCTTTCGCTATGGCTTCAACAGCTTTTGCAGCGGATGAATTCTACGTTGTCAAAGAAGCTGCTGGAAAGATGGCTGTCGTTGACAAGAAGCCTGCTGACGCCAAGTCTGTTGTCAAGGGACCTTTCAAGACAAAGGCTGAGGCTGAAGCAGCCATGAAAGCAGCGGCAAAACCCAAGCCACCTACAGTTGGTTGTTAAAAACCGTTTCAGCTTTTGATGCGGCGTTGGGATCCCTTTCCTCACGCCGCATTTGTTATGAAAAAGCCTGAATCAACTCTTTCAATTTGATTTCCATTCGGTGAGAAAATTCGATTTGAGAGTTACAAGACAATGGGAAAACGATCTTTTCTTAAAATTATCCTGTCCTTGGTCACAGTTCTGCTGACGGGGCTGGCATCATGGGCCATAGCCAAATTTGCGGCATTTTCGGCAGACAAGACCCAATCCAGGGAAATTCCAAAATCGGTGATTGACGCATTGCAACCTGGAGTTCCATTTCATTACGCGGACGCGGGCGTCTGGCTAGTCAAGGAATCGGAAAAACCTGACGTGGCGGTCTTTGATAATAAATGCCCTCATCTAGGCTGCAAGTACAACTGGATTCCGGAAAAAAAGGTCTTTGAGTGTCCTTGTCACAATAGCATTTTTGACATTTCGGGAAGGGTCAAAAAGGGTCCCGCAAATCGTCCTGTAACCAGATTCAGCCTTAGTCTGGATGAAAAAAACGTATACAAGATTCTGCCAGCCTCCAAGTAAGAGTATGGCAAAAGGCTCGATCGTATCTTTTCTGCTCCACCTGCATCCACGGTTAATCCCCGAAAAATCGGCAAGGTTTACTTTCACCTTCTGTTTCGGAGGAATGGCTGTGTTTCTGTTTATAGTGGAACTACTGACCGGTATGCTTTTGATGCTTCATTACCAGCCCTCTGCGCAAGCAGCATATCCCTCTGTGCAAATGATTACTCACATTGTTCCATACGGCTGGATGATAAGAAACATTCACTACTGGGCCGGGCAGTTTATGGTTGCCGTCGTCTGCCTTCACATGATTCGTGTCTTCTGGACGAAATCATACATGCATCCGAGACGACTGAACTGGGTAGTAGGAACGGTCTGTCTCCTCCTGACAGTATTTGTTGATTTTACAGGTTATCTGCTGGTTTGGGATGACAGGGCGTTGTGGGCATGGACCATCGCCAGAAACGTGCTTGTCATAATACCGTGGGCGGGGTCCGCCGTGGCTTCTGTCGTTTTCGGACCATCTTCCGATTTCAGTTACGCAATTGTGCGCCTGTATTCATGGCATGTAGCCATAATTCCTGCATTACTGACTTTTTTTGTCGCTCTACATTTCTGGAAAATTCGTAAAGATGGCGGGATTTCAACACCCTTGTGAACACGAGGTGGTCTTTGAATTCTCAGTCTCGATCTTGTCCATCAGTGACTTCACATTAGGATCACACAGGGCGTAACGCGAAAAAGCGCCTTCCCGAGTAAGACTTACTACCCCCCTGACCCTGAGTATGTTGAGATGATGAGATACCTTGGCTTGTGCAACCCCAAGCTTTTCGACCAGATCATTAACCCTGAAGTCGCCGGCGGTCAGAATAGCCAGAATCCTCAAACGTAACGGATGACCACAAGCTTTGATGATAGCCGCCATATCTTCTGCTCTTTTGTAATCATTAATCAGACTCGACACTGGTCCCTCAGGGGTAGTATATTTATATATGAATATACTCATACCAGTCTCAGCCCCAATTGTCAACCGGTTTGGGCGCCTGCCAGCCTTACCTCCCGGACATCTCCTACCTGCTTTTTAATAGACCGGTTACCGAATGACGCATGAAGATGAATCTAAAAAAATCTCAAATGCTTGCTATTAGCCAGATCACTTAACAGATTATTAGAGAGGAGGATGACAATGAAAGCCACTATGATAAGCAAGATAATAAAATTATTCAGAATTGCAGCCTTGGGGCCTGTCGCTCCACTTCTGGGTCTTTTGGGATCAAGCAGGAGATTCCCCACGAGGACTATTGAGCTGGACACATTTTCATTTGATGCATCAACAGGGCTTGTTACTAACAAACGTGACCGCTCAACTGAACCATACGGATTAAAGATAGACGGTCTCGTGGAGAATCCGGTTACGTTAACTTACTCTGAGCTTAGAGGCATGCCACAGTCTCTGCAAACCAACGATTTTCATTGCGTTGAAGGTTGGACTGTACCGGAGGTTTCATGGGGAGGGGTGAAGCTATCGGATCTTTTCAACCTGGCAAAACCTAGGGAGGAGGCTCAGTTTGCTATATTCCATTCCTTGGGAGAAACCGGCGCTGCGCCGCAAGGCCAATCCTGGTATATTGAAAGTTTGAAAATCTCGGATCTTCTGGACCCTGGACAGCAGTTTTTGCTTGCGCTGGACCTGGATGGAAATCCACTTTCTCATGACAGAGGCGCCCCGGCCAGGTTGGTAACCCCTTATCTGCTTGCATACAAGAGCATAAAATTCGTAACTCGAATCGAGCTTTCTTCGAAACCACAGGACGGCTGGTGGACTCTCGCAAACCCCATCTACGACTGGAAGGCCAAGGTTTCTGCTGGCCGACTGAGAAGGCGTTGACATGAAAGATACCAAACATCCAGAAACTCATTCAAACAACAAGACTACCGCTAACAGGCTGATAAATGAAAAAAGCCCTTACCTTCTACAGCATTCGTACAATCCTGTGGACTGGTACCCGTGGGGAGATGAAGCATTCTCCAAGGCAAAAAATGAGGACAAGCCTGTCTTTCTTTCCATAGGCTACTCCACGTGTCACTGGTGTCATGTCATGGAACGCGAATCCTTTGAGAATGCTGAAGTGGCTCGCCTCATGAATGATACTTTTGTTTCCATAAAAGTTGATCGTGAAGAGCGCCCGGATATCGATCACATATACATGACCGTTTGCCAGATGATGACCGGTGGTGGAGGGTGGCCTCTCAATGTAATAATGACGCCCGACAAGAAACCATTTTTTGCTGGCACATATTTTCCGAAGGAATCACGTTACGGTCGGATTGGAATGATTGATCTGACCCAACGAATCAGTCAGCTCTGGTCAACTAACCGCGGTGAGGTTCTGGAGGCTTCCAGTAAAGTCATAACGGCGCTCAAACAAATGCCTGATGACATGCCCGGAGTCCCGCTGGGCCTTACAGATCTCAAACAGGCTGCTGAACAGCTAAGCCAGCGTTTTGACAGGGAAAGAGGTGGGTTCAGTCAGGCTCCCAAATTCCCAACTCCGCATAACATGTTGTTCCTTCTTCGATATGCCCGCAGGACGGCCGATAATAATGTTCTTTCCATGGTTGAAAAAACTCTTCAGAACATGCGTTTGGGTGGGATTTATGATCATATCGGATTCGGCTTTCACAGGTATTCCACTGACAATGAATGGCTCGTCCCTCATTTTGAAAAAATGCTCTACGATCAGGCAATGATTTCATTGGCTTACACCGAAGTCTTCCAGCTTACCGGCAATCCGGAATACAAAAAAACTGTTCAAGAAATTTTTGAATATGTTCTGAGGGACATGACATCTCCTGAAGGTGGTTTTTATTCGGCGGAAGATGCAGACAGCGAAGGAGTAGAGGGAAAATTCTATGTGTGGTCTGTGGATGAACTTCTGAAGATATTACCTGCCGGAGAAGCAAAAATAGCCTGCAAAATATTCGGAGTCAAACAGGAAGGCAACTTCAGGGAAGAATCAACTGGACATCTTACCGGCGACAACATCATTCGACTGGACAGGACACAGGGGCAAAACGCATATGAAGTGGGAATGAGCCCCGAAGTGCTTGAAAAAACAATTGAAAGCATCCGCAAGAAAATGTTCTTGGAGAGAGAGAAGAGGGTTCATCCATATAAAGATGACAAAATACTTACGGATTGGAATGGCTTGATGATAGCGGCCCTAGCCAAAGCGTCACAGGCGTTTGGAGAATCCAGATATGCAGAGAGTGCCAGTCGCTGCGCCAGTTTCATCATTAGCAGGATGAGGGACAAAGACGGCAGGCTCATGCATCGTTATCGCGATGGTGAGGCTGGATTGGCAGCGCATGTAGATGATTATGCATTTTTTATATGGGGTCTTCTGGAACTCTACGAGGCTACGTCCAATATTGACTATCTCAAGGTCGCAATTGAGCTTAATCAGGATTTCATGAACAGGTTCTGGGATGAAGGTGTGGGAGGTTTCTATTTCACAGCTTCTGATTCTGAAGAAACGCTACTACGAAAAAAGGAACTCTATGATGGAGCAACACCTTCTGGGAATTCCGTGGCAGCTTTAAACCTGTTCCGATTAGCCAGAATGACAGGAGATTTAAATCTTGAAGAAAAAGCGGGCATGTTATTGCAAGCGTTTTCAGGGATGGTCAGCAAGTTTCCATCTGGATATACTCAGCTCTTGATGGCTGTAGATTTCAGTATAGGCCCTTCATACGAAATCGTCCTGGTTGGTGACATGGATTCCGTGGAATTTTCTGACTTCAGATTTCAGATTCAGCGGCCTTTCATACCCAACAAGGTCATTATTTTCAAGCCAGCAGCAGAATCCTCCGGCTCGGAAATCCAAAAGCTGGCGCCTTTCGTGGAACATCACACATGCCTGGATGGTAAGACAACCGCCTATGTTTGCAAAAATTTCCAGTGTGAACTTCCATCGACGGAAATGGAAAAGACGCTTGAATTGTTAAAGAAAAATTAAGCGCCATTTTTGCATTCATTGATTAACATTTAGCTACCTCATGTGCTAATAATAAATTTCACACGAAATACCGCTGGAAAACTTCGGGACCCTCAATTCACCGTTAGAGGGTTTCGTTTGCCGTTTTTCCGACCTGTCTTCAAAACAGGATTCATCAAGGCTATGGGTTTTTATTAAATCCTGAAATAAAAATCAGAGCGCCTGTTCGACTATTTCGGGTAATAACAGAATCTTAGGAGCTTTACAGTGACAGAAGCGACAAAATCACCAGACGAAATTTGTATTAACACGTTGCGGTTACTATCAGCAGACATGATTCAGCAGGCCAATTCTGGTCATCCGGGGTTACCGCTGGGCGCAGCTACAATGGCATATGTCCTGTGGACTCGATTTCTCAAATTTAACCCCAAGAACCCCAAATGGCCTAATCGTGATCGTTTTGTGCTGTCTGCCGGCCACGGTTCAGCTCTTCTGTATTCTTTGCTGCACCTTTCGGGGTTCGATTTGAGCCTTGAAGACATTCAGAAATTCCGGCAGTGGGGAAGCAAAACACCTGGTCACCCGGAATACGGCGTCACTCCGGGCGTTGAGTCGACCACAGGGCCTCTGGGGCAAGGGTTTGCCATGGGCGTTGGTATGGCCATGGCGGAGAGGTTTCTGGGCGCTCATTTCAACAAACCCGGATTCCCCATCCAGGACCATTACACCTATGCAATAGTCTCTGATGGAGACCTGATGGAGGGAGTAGCGTCAGAGGCTGCTTCAATTGCGGGCCATCTGAAGTTAGGCAAGCTGGTCTACCTTTATGATGACAATCATATCTCAATAGAGGGCGATACCGCACTAGCGTTTACCGAGGATGTGGAAGCCCGCTTCAAAGCTTACGGGTGGCACGTTTCCAAGGTCTTTGACGGCAACGACATTGTGGCAATTGAAAAGGCAATTCGTCAGGCTCGGCTTGAGACCGGGCGACCGTCACTGATAATGGTGAAAACGGAAATAGGTTATGGGAGCCCCAAACAGGGAAGCCCATCGGCTCACGGTGAACCTCTGGGTCAGGAAGCGCTGGATGCCACCAAACAGAATTTCTGCTGGCCCGGCGGACCGTGTTTTCATGTTCCGGAACAGGCGCTTGAAAAATTTCGTAGGTTTGTCGATTCGGGACAGAAACTGGAAAGTGAATGGAACTTTCTCGTCCAGGAATATGGTTCACAATTCCCTGAGCAATTCAATCAGTTTATGGCCCAGATAAATGGAAAGCTCCCTGAAGGATGGGACTCGGAAATTCCTGTATTTGTCTCCAGTGACAAGGCTGAAGCTACTAGGGTTTCTTCAGGCAAGATTTTAAACGCCATAGCCAAGAAAGTTCCCAATCTGGTCGGTGGATCCGCCGACCTGGCTCCTTCAACCAAGACCATGATATCTGGAGACGCGGCCCAGTCCCCTGATAACGCCGTCGGACGAAACATTCATTTTGGTGTCCGTGAATTCTCAATGGGGGCTATAGTTAACGGTATGGCGCTTCATGGCGGCATCATTCCCTACGGCGCCACATTCCTCATTTTTAGTGATTATATGAGGCCTGCTATCAGGCTGGCAGCTTTGATGGATGTCCATTCCATCTTTGTCTTTACTCATGACAGCATTGCTGTCGGAGAGGATGGGCCTACGCATCAACCTGTGGAACAGATCGCGTCCCTGAGGGCAATCCCGAACTTGACTGTGTTGAGACCAGCGGACGCAAATGAAACGGCTGAAGCCTGGAAAATTGCAATGACCAGGAAAGGCCCGGTAGCCCTTGTTCTCACCAGACAAAACCTTCCGGTTATCGATCGGGCATACTGTGGCCCTGCCTGTGGTTTATCACTCGGCGCGTACGTGGTCTCAGACGCGATGGATCCTGAAATTGCTATAATAGCGACCGGGTCTGAAGTATCGCTGGCCCTGAAGGCTCAGGATAAACTCGCCAGGGAACATGACGTGAGAGCCAGGGTCATCTCTATGCCATCATGGGAGTTATTCATGGAGCAGCCGAAAGATTATCAGGAGCAGGTGTTACCACCCTACCTGAAGGCTCGGGTTTCCTTGGAAGCCGCCTCATCCATGGGCTGGGCCAAATGGGTTGGAACGGACGGAATTAGCATTTCCGTCGACAGCTTTGGCGTGTCAGCTCCCGGATCTGAAGCCATGGAAAAATTCGGATTCAACGTGGATAATGTATGCAAAAAGTGTCTGGATATGCTCGGTAAATAAGTATTAAATCCGGCGCCCTGTAGGCGCCTCATTCATCAATCTGGTCATCTCCGGACTGCCTCATGACGGCGGAAATGAGATGACCAGCGCCTCGAATTCAGCGAAGTTTAGCCCCAATTTAACACTACCTGAAATTTATTTCTTTACTTCATCACTCACATGATAATAATCTGGCTTACCTCTTTTACAGCCTGTTTGTTTCACTGAGGGGGGAGGGAACCGGTATTGTCAGCTACCGATCGGTTGTGGATCGTCACGATGGATTTACAAGAAGTCATCTGATAGCCTGGGTTAAACTTTCTCTGAAACAACTGCTTCTTACGTTAAGCCCCCTCTTTTTGCGGTTGTTTGCCTTTCGGCGCTGTAATCCCCGCCAGTTCCCAAATCTGAAGTCTCAGGCTGAGATCACCATGAATCATCCAATTTCTCGTAAGGTTCTGGTTTACCTGATCCTCATCTTTGTGTCCGGCTCCTCCAGCAAGTCTTTTGGTTGGGAATTTTCGATGAGTGGTATTCTGACATGGAAGTACGCTTCCTTTTCCCAACTCGGATCCCAAGGTTTCTTTGGGCCCTTTGATACTGACGCCAGTGGCCCTGGACCAAATGATTATGGCGGAACCACGGGTAGCGCTGCATCCATGAACGGCTGGCTGGGTCACGAAATGCAGTCTGTGCCAACAAATACGAGTCAGTGGATGTTGCAAAACAGGTCTTCGTTACCGACATCTCTGGACTACGGCGAGATATCGTCTGGATCCGACCTGGCTCTGGCAACTTTTTACATGACTATTTACCCAGAGATCAGGCTTAACGAGGCATTGAGGATTAGGGGTTCTTACAGGATAGGATCCTGGGAGACACCCTATTCTAGCGCAAGCCGTGGAACCATGGTCAGGTCTGAGTATCCCGAAGGGATGGCTCCAGGCGTATTGAGGTCATTCTCCCCAGGATATTGGGAAACATTGTGGGCATCGCTGCAAACCCCCTGGGGCATAGTGGTTTTTGGTAAAAGACCCGCTCCTTTTGGAATGGGTCTTATTTTCGACGGGGTTGACAATGCCGATGGAGTTGGACTCCTTTTAATGACGAGTTACGGTCCGTTCCGGGTTGGCCTTGGGTTCTGCCCATGGTTGCTGGGAAGCCCTTACTATTTCACACTGTCCGACAAGAACGCTGTCCGTCAGCTTGATGCCAGCGCCGGAATGACCTATGACTCTGGACCACTATCGGCAGGCATAGGGGGGAGAGTGTGGAAATTCCACACTGGACCTGAATCAGCAACATTCCAGGGCGTAGATGGACCTGCGCCTACAGGCCGTTATTCGGTGATTCCCTCTGACACAACGATTACGGATGGAACAATCTACCTCAAGTACTTCAACGGAAGGATTTTTTTCAACGCTGAAGCTGCTTGGGGTTACGAAACCACAAACCGTCAGAGATGGCTCTCTTCACAATCAGGAGTTCTCGAAGGAAAGAGCCTTTTCGCCTCAAATTATGTTGAGCATTGGAGAGGAGCTATAGAAGCGGGCGCCGTAGCCGGACCCGCCAGATTGAGCCTCCTGTGGTCCATCATTCCAGGGTTTGACAGGAGAAACGGAGTCCGCATTGATAAACAGGGTTATCCCCCACTCCATGTGGCGACAGCTTTGACGAATGTCACTCTTTTCCGCTCTTACAGCTATCTGTTGTCATACACTTATGGATCAGGAAATAATTCAATCACACCGGACAGCCGGCACGGTTACATGACCGACGCCAACATATTTGGAATGAGAATAGATTATGCCGTGGCAGCCAACCTAAACATTTTCGCTACCGCCTTCACGGCAAACCGGATGTCACACGGATATGGTCAGGGATACATAAGGCCGGAATATTCAAGCGCAGCCAATCCAGCGCGCTTCACCGGACGGGTCCAGTTTGTGGAAACGGATAACCAGACCAATCCCTCCCCATCCATACCCGATAGCAGTCTTGGTTATGAATTTGACTGGGGGTTTGGCTGGAAACTAATGGAGAAGTATACTCTAAACGGGACTTTTGGAATATGGAAACCAGGTGGCTGGTTCAGCTACGCCTGTATCGACCGGTCGGTTCCCAACTGGAAAAATCCTGTATCAGGTAACAACTTTGGAGCAAAACCAGGAAAATCAATTGACCCGGTTTTTGGCATGGAAATCAAAATCGAGGTTGAATACTAGGAATGCGCGTAGCGCCTTAAATACACTATAACTCATTGAAATAATGGTCGACATAAATGAAAAATGACGCAAGGACTCTTGAAGAGCTGGTTCAGGAAAATGATGCGCTACGAAATCATATAAACGAACTTGAAAAATTGAGGGAATCCGATCACAGGAGATTGGACTTCCTCAACTGTATACTGGATAGTTTGAATGAATTCGTTACCACCTGGGATTTCAGAGGTACTTTTACTTATGGAAACGGGCCTTTTTTCGATCGGTCAGGCTTCAAACCGGAAGATGTTATAGGAAGGCCCGCTACAGATATTTACCCACCCCAGGAAATAGCCAAAATGTCAAAACTGTACGCTCAGTTTGACGGGGCTCCGGATGGCGCTTCGGCCCAGATTTCTTCACATGGTTTAAGCAGTTCAGGAGAATGGGTAACCTTTGTCGGAGAGGTAATAAAAAAACTGGATTCTCCGATACAGGGTTATGTGGGAACAAGTAGGGAAGTTACCCAATACGATATCGACAAAGAAGCATACAAAGAGTCTGTAGAGGCTATGGGCACAATCCTGAATGGTGTTCAGGATGTGTTGCTGATTCACGACAGAGCGGGCCAAATAATCCAATTCAATGAGAAGATGGTCGAAATATTTGGTCTCGATCCTGTCGAAGCGGTTGTCCAACCTAAAACAGCCGATCACTTTTATAGCCCGGAAGATAATTCGATTGATTTACCCTCCATATGGGAAACTGTCCTCGCTGGCCAGATAATTCTGCTTGAATACGTGATAAAACGGCAAATGGATGGCAAGCTGCTGGATGTAGAAGTATTCATGCGCCCTATCAGATTGCGCGGTGAAGATAACATACTGGTTTCCATCAAGGATGTTTCGGACAAAAAACGTGTGACTGATGAACTCCATCGCGCCCTGGCGTTGGCCGAACAGTTGCGAATAAGGGCCGAGGCCGCCAGTGATGCAAAAAGTAAATTCCTTGCCAACATGAGCCACGAACTGAGAACTCCTCTAAACGCTATCCTGGGTTTTTCGGAACTTCTTCAGGAACAGTGGTATGGGGAGATCAATGACAAACAGGCGTCATACGTCAAGGCTATCTTCAACTCTGGTGAACATCTTCTCCAACTGATCAATGATATTCTGGATCTTGCCAAGGTGGAAGCTGGAAAAATGGAAATCAGCCCATCCAGCGTTGACCTTGGACAGTTACTGTCGAACGCTTTCAGCATCATCAAAGAGACTGCGTACAAAAGGGGTGTGGAGCTGAAACTGGATATAGCCGCTGAACTGGAGACTCAGAATGTCTGGGCGGATGAGGTTCGCCTGAAACAGATTGTCATGAACCTGCTATCGAATGCCGTAAAGTTCACTCCTTCCGGAGGCGCCATAAAACTGAAAGCCGTTGTAAAAAACAACGAAATACTAGTTGGGGTTCAGGATAGCGGTATTGGGATTAAACCCAAAGATCAGGCACGTATTTTTGAGGAATTCGAACAGGTAGATAATTCGTTTTCCAGACAGCAACAAGGAACAGGTCTCGGGTTATCTTTAACCAGAAAACTTGTTGAACTTCACGGTGGTCACATATGGGTTGAAAGTGAAGGAGAAGGCAGGGGCAGTACTTTCAGGTTTGAAATCCCTTACGTCTCAACAGACCGGGTATCATTTGAAAATGAATCTGAGCCTTTGAGATCAGGCATTCACAAATCTCTGGCCGGTTCAGAGGGCAAAATGGCTGATTCCAACCGACGGACTGTGCTTGTTGTTGAGGACAACACTACAAACATGAAGCTCACCACCAATCTGTTGGAAATAGGTGGATATAAAACCATTCCAGCCTTTTCATCAGAAGAGGCTATAAAAATGTTGGAAACTGAAAAACCCGATCTTATTCTCATGGACATCTCACTACCGGGCATGGACGGTCTCACTGCCACGCAGGTCCTGAAAAAAAACCCTTCAACTGCCAGAATTCCGGTAGTAGCTCTCACAGCGCATGCAATGAAAGACGACGAAAGAAAAGCTATTGACGCAGGTTGTGACGCATACCTGCTGAAGCCAATTGATACCAGAAAATTCTACCGGACCATATCTCTTGTGATCGCCGAAGGAACCAGGAGTTGACTGAGACAACCAATCAATAACAGTCTTTTTACAATAGAGAATTGATACCCCTAACGTCACTCTTATAGCAATATTCTATTTGACAGATAGTTCTTGTCTATGTATATTCTCATACTCTCAGTTTTCGTAAAGACCACGATCTGCAAAGATCGGTCAATGATTGTGTCGGGGTTTTGGTCCTGACACGTCACGGTTTTTTTACGAGGTCTGAACCAATATTTACCCACAGTAGTTATCCTTAATTGGGTTTGAGGAGGGGAAGGTGGAAATCCGAAAGAATTTCTTTGCGGGAACAACAGGAATCATATCAGTCGGAGCGGTAATCGGCGTACTAGCCGCATTGCTCCAGAAGCTGGGAAATCCCGGCAACATGGGGATCTGCGTTGCATGTTTTGACAGGGATATTGCTGGAGCGATTGGCCTGCACCGAGCCGATGTGGTTCAATACCTGAGACCCGAGATTTTGGGCTTTGTTCTTGGGTCATTTGTGGCCGCTCTTGCTTTCAGTGAATTTAAACCGCGTTCGGGATCGGCGCCTTTGGCACGTTTCATTCTTGGGATATGCGCCATGATAGGGGCGCTGGTTTTTCTTGGATGTCCGTGGCGAGTAGTGTTAAGGCTTGCCGGCGGTGACGGCAATGCTTTGTTTGGATTATTGGGCCTGGTGGCCGGCATAGGTGTTGGAGTCATGTTTTTCAGGCAGGGGTACAGCCTGGGCAGATCCACAAAGCAGACATTGGGATTAGGTCTGTTGATGCCGATCGTAATAGTGGGACTGCTAGCTTTGAGGCTTATTTTTGATCAGATCCCTGGACAGCCCAAGAGCGGAATTCTCTTTTACAGTATCAAGGGACCGGGGTCTCAGCATGCTTCCCTCATCATATCCCTTGGCATAGGGCTTGCCGTTGGAGTTCTTGCTCAGCGAAGCAGGTTCTGTACAATGGGGGCCATTCGCGATTTGATTCTATTCAGACAGACACACCTGATGTTGGGATTTCTGTCTCTGTTAATTTTTGCCTTCATTACTAATGTCCTTTTGGGGCAGTTTCATCCAGGTTTTGAGGGACAACCTGTGGCTAACACCCAGAGCTTCTGGAATTTTGCAGGGATGCTGGTGGCGGGCCTTGCTTTTGCTCTCGCAGGGGGATGTCCTGGACGTCAATTGTTTATGTCTGGAGAAGGAGACGGCGACGCGGCAATTTTTGTCTTTGGCATGATAGTGGGCGCGGCGCTTGCCCATAATTGGGGTCTGGCTAGCTCTCCTGCCGGGATAGGACCACATGGCATGGCTGCTGTAGCTGTCTGTCTGGTTGTCTGTCTCTTTATCGGACTTACGAACACCAAGAAAATATCGTAGTAAGGAGATTCGACATGGCTGAAACCGTAGACGCTCGTGGGTTATCATGTCCTCAGCCGGTTTTGCTGACTTTGAGCAAACTGGGGGGCTTGACAGGCGGAGAATGCTCTGTGATCGTAGATAACGAAGTTAGCATGGAGAATGTTTGCAGGGCGGCCAGCAACAAGGGTTGGTCGGTTGATAGCGTCATTGAAGATGCTGATGAATATAAAATATTGCTCAAAAAATGAAGTCAGTTTTCAAGAAATTTTATTCTGACATAAAACAGACTGTATTTCCTTCTGGGAAGAAACTCAAATCAGGGGTTTCCACCAGGGGGATAATACTTTTTGACCATACATCGGAGGTCATACAGGCGGAAGAAGTTCTCAAGACGGCAGGCCTGGATGTTTGTGTAAAAGGTCCTCCCCCGGAGGTTCGAACCGGCTGTGACATGGCTGTCGAGTTTCCGCTTGTTTCAGAGCTAGAAGTCCACAAAATTCTTGCGGAAAAAAGGATCAAGCCATTAAAGATATTACCTCTGCAGGATCTGTTACTTGAGCCCGTCAGCCTGTTTAACACAAAGGATTACGGCGACTTTCTGATGGTTCGCGCGGCAAACATGAAAATAACTGTTGATAAGCGTGACCTGCGGATAGTCAATGTTTCCGGTGGAGGTTGTCCGGATGTGCCTTACCTGGCAGAGAGGCTGGTAGGAAAAAACCTCATGGAATCTCCCGAGCCTCGCTCGATGGGTAAAACACTGTGTGGTTATTCGCTTCAACTGGCCTTTGAGGAGCTAAGGAAGAAATGCGCTGGACTATAATTGGCACGGCCCCTTATGAGGATTTTCCATTAATAGAGAGCGATTGTTTCCTGGACAGGGGACGGCTGCGGATTGGCAGTCATTGCATTGATGTAGCCAGGGGAACACCTGCCCTGATAGCTACCGCGTGTATTGCGGCCCAGGCGCTTGGCATTTCGCCTCCGCGCACATTAATCGTGGGGGATATAGGGGATGGTAGAGGTAGCGAAAAGCTTTACGCCAGACTGCTCGATCAGATTGTTCCCGACATGGCAGACTTATTGATTTTCCACTATCTCCAGCCTGACGTTAACTGGAGCCTCAGGATCAGCATGAGGCTGGAAGAACTTCCCAAACGCCCAGTTTTAGTCGCTGACGCCGGATACATGTATGTGGCCAAGATGAGCGGCATGGCTGCTGTTTATGACCTGTTCACTCCTGACATCGGAGAATTGGCTTTCCTGGCCGATGAAAAGGCTCCTCACCCGTTTTACACACGTGGTTTTCTTCTTCAGGATGAGGCTAAGGCCCCCGAGCTTGTCAAAAGAGCGTATGAGAATGAAAACGCCTCCAGATACTTGTTGGTAAAGGGCAGGAAAGATCTGGTAGCGAGTGAAAAAGGAATTCTGGATGAAATTGTCGAGCCGTGCGTTGAACACATGGAACCGATAGGCGGAACGGGGGACAGCCTGACTGGTCTGGTTTCCAGCCTGATTGCCTCTGGAATGCCTGTCGCGGCTGCCGCCTCGGCAGCAGCCAGATCCAACAGGTATATGGGGTTATACGCCAATCCAACTCCAGCGCACTCAATATCCGATCTGTTGGTGTATTTGCCTGAGGCGCTGAAAACTGCGCTCGAACACAAAAACCAGACCTAGTTTACCATTATGGCTGAAGGTTATTTGAACCTGTCGTCTGTCTCAATCATGTTTTCAATGTCTGATACGATTCTGTCAACCCAGTGAGCTGGATATGTCTCCACGAGATAAGTCATGCCGTAATGTCGAAGACCCCATTTCCAAACCAGGCAATCGGCGAGGAGTTCGGCTGACTCTTTGAACCTTGCCCTGTCACCGCGAACAATTGGCCACTCTTCCTCCGGAGGAAGCTCAACGACAACATGGCCCAGTTCCCTCAATAATGCCCCAAAAAATCTGTTCTCAGGCCATTCGCTACACTCTTCGCATATAAAAATCCTGTATTTCCTGGATGATAACTCTCCGGAAGATCTTGTCTTCATGCCAAACGGAAGTCTTGGATCAGGGATTATTTCTATCGAAAGAGACCTTTTTCCCGAAAGAAACAATTCCAGTTCGGTATCTGGCAGAAGTTGCAATGTCTTAGCAAGCCTGGCGATTATTTCCACTACGGACTTTGTTTCCTGAGGCGACTTTGCCGAGATGATCCTTGAATTGGCATATTGCTGTATCACATCCGGTTCTCGAGACATTGAATTAACTCTCTATTTTTCAATAGTTACCAAAGATTTGAAAGAGGGACCTCATCAGAGGGAGGATTGTGCTCCACCTTCTTTTGAGGAGAGGCGCCCCACTTTTTCATTAACTCCTGGATTTCCTTGTTTGAGGGATCCATCAGGGCGGCTTTCTGAATGGTGTTAACAGCTTCCTGATTCTGATTAAGCTCCCAGAGGACTTCGGCAAAATTTCTATACATTTCGGGAGCAAGTGGGCCAGCCAGCGAAATGGACTTTTCGGCGAGCCTTCTAGCCATGGTGGGATTTTTGAATTTCTCGTCTTTTGCTGACGCATATAGTAAGGCTAGAGCTGCGTGCGATGGGGCTGATCTCTTGTCGAGTTCTATTGACTTCTCGAAGTCTTTCTTGGCCAGTTCATACTCGCCAAGCTTGTGATAGGCGGTTCCCCGGTCCTTGAACAGGAGAGGAGAATTCGGATTCATCTCTATCACCTTGCTAAATTCGTCTATAGCCTTGTCGTGGCGTCCCAAACCGCTGAAGGCCTGACCCTTGTTGTGATAGGCGGATGAATAGTTCGAATTCAGTTCAATGGATTTGTTGAAATCCTCTAAAGCTTTGTCAAATTGCTTCAGTCTCATGTATGCCACACCACGGTTATTAAAAAACATGGCGTTGGAAGAATCCGCCTTAATGGCTTTGTCAAAATCCTGGATGGCCTTCTCATAATCGCCCTTGCCATTAAGGGCAAAGCCTCTGTTGTTATAGTAACGGGCGTCGGTAGAGTTCAGCAGAATGGCTTTGTCAAAATCCTTGATAGCTCTTTCGTAATCGTTTTTTCCGTTATAAGAAAAGCCTCGCGTGTTAAAAGCCTCTGATGATGTTGGTTCTAACCGGATCGCATTGGTGAGTGATTCTATTGCCTTGTCATATTCATTTACCGCATTGTATGCGAATCCCAGGCGTGTAAATGCCGCTGAGTATGCAGGATCCAGCTTGACCGCCTGCAACAGGTCACGAATTGCTGTTTTGGGGTCACCTCTCCTGAGGTAAAGTTCTCCCCGTTTGGCCCACGCGTGAGCTGATTGTGGCGCCAGTTTCAGGGATTCGTTATACTTGGTCAAGGCCTCGTCGAGCGCTCCGCTATCTTCAAAGTCCACACCGCTTCTGTAAATTTCAGTGAAATTCTCTGGGAAACCGACGCTGGCTGACAAGACTATCGATAAAGATACCATGATCGAAAACAGTTCACGTTTACCCATAAGAAATTCTTCTCCTCACTGTCGATAGCGATATATATTGTCCCAAGGTCTCAGGACGTCAGAACAATGGGAAACCAATCTATAACTTTTTTGTGATCGGCTGGCAAGCCAACCGTAGAATTGTTAACTTTAACCACATCAGGAGTTAGCTATGGACATATTTACTGCAATGAAAGAGCGTTCCAGCTTCCGCAGTTTTTCCGATGAGCCGGTATCCCGAACAGTAATGGAAGAAATACTTTCAGACGCTTCAAGAGCGCCTTCAGCTCTAAACCTTCAACCCTGGGAAATTCACGTAGTTCGAGGAGCTGAAAGGAAAAGGCTGTCCAAACATTTACTAAGATCATACAGGGAGCGAGGCGTCACCTGTGGACCAGGAGCTTCAAAGCCCTTACCCGAAAGATTCATCTCCAGGGCTCGCAAATGCGCAGATGACATGGCTCCGTTAATCAAGGAAATGGGACTCGATTTCAAGGAATTTGTGAATGAGGGAAGCCTCAACTTTTACGGCGCTCCCAGTGTAATATTCATTTTCGTGGACGAAAGTTTTCCTACCGAGCGTATGGTTGACGCGGGAGCCTTTCTGGCTTTTCTTGTGTTGTCCGCCTTTGCCAGAGGCTATGGGACATGTCCTATCGGACTTGTAAACTCCTATGCTGAAGAAATAAGGGATTTCATGAATATACCGGAAACAAAAAATCTTCTCATATCCATTGCCTTGGGTAAACCGGATATGTCCAAGGCCATTAACAATTTCAAGACACAGCGCGCAGAACTGTCAGAATTCGTCAGATGGCTGGACTGAGCCCGGCGCTCGGGCTGGTGGTCTCTTGAGTACGGTGGCCGATTGGGAGCCAATTCGACATTTCTCAAGTCAAGATACCAATTGAAGTATTAAACAGGCTTATGTATGATTTGCCCTTCATTAAAAAAACGGTGAGGATCCATGACTAACAACTACTCTGAAGACGCTGTTTCGGTCCCTCTTCTTGACCTCAAAGCTCAGTATCAAACGATCAGAAACGAAGTTCTACAGACTGTGGAGAGAATTCTTGACAGCCAGTACTTCATACTGGGTCCTGAAGTAGAGGCTTTGGAGCGTGAAATCGGCGATTACTGCGGCGCCAGATACGCCATCGGGGTCTCTTCGGGAACAGATGCTTTGTTGGCCGCTCTGATGGCTTTTAAGGTGGGACATGGAGACGAGGTTATCACTACACCGTTTACTTTTTTTGCCACAGTCGGGAGTATTCTGAGACTGGGCGCCAAGCCTGTGTTCGTGGACATTGACAGGGACACCTATAACATAGACACGAAAAAACTGGCCAAGGCGTTTTCTCAAAAAACAAAAGCCATTATTCCGGTTCACCTTTTTGGTCAATCAGTGGACATGAATCCGGTTCTGGATCTAGCCAAAAAACATGGTGTTCCGGTCATAGAGGACGCTGCGCAGGCAATTGGCGCCAAATACATGGAGTCCAGCATAGGTAGTTTGGGAGATGTCGGCTGTTTCTCATTTTTCCCTTCAAAGAATCTCGGTGGGTTTGGGGATGGCGGAATAATAACTACCAATGATAAGTCTCTGGCCGATTTACTTAAACAGATAAGAAATCAGGGTTCGGCTATCAGATATTTCCATGACATATTGGGAGGTAATTTCAGACTGGATTCTCTTCAGGCCGCAGTCCTGAGAATCAAGTTGAAACGTCTGGATTTGTGGACAGAGAAACGCAGATCTAACGCGGCGTATTACACCAATCGCTTTTTTGAAACGGGCGTAGCTCCAAAATATTTGATACCACCCAAAGTGGTCTTTGAACGTCACGTATTTAATCAATATGTCGTAAGGGCCAAGAACAGGGACTCGTTGAAAAATTTCCTTCAGGACAACCGTATCTTCACGGAAATTTATTATCCAAAACCGATGCATCTTCAGGAGTGTCTGGGGGATTACAGGATGGATATGGGATCATTCCCGGTCTGCGAGTCAGCAGCCACTGAAGTCTTGGCTCTACCGATATTTCCCGAGCTGACACTCGTCCAGAAAGAATACGTCGTTCAGAAGATTACGGAGTTCTATCGGGGCTGATGTATTTTGACTTTTCATCATCTGGAGGGATCGGTTTTTTGGTCCATCGTTTACAGGAACTTTTTCGACCAGGCTAACCAATGGCCTAGAATTCTGTGGCGAAAGAATCGGCAAGCACTCCTTTGTCGAGATAAAGGATTCGTTTTGATCTTTGAGCGGCTCTGGGGTCATGGGTGACCATGATTATGGTCTTTTGGAACAATTCGTTGAGTTGTTGAAGTAAATCCAGGACTTCGGTCGCAGACTTCTTGTCAAGATCTCCGGTAGGTTCATCGGCTACCAGAATTATAGGATCTGTAACAATTGCTCGGGCAATGGCCACGCGTTGCTGCTGTCCACCTGACAATTGGGAAGGGTAATGATCCATTCGATCTGACAGTCCAACCGCCTGAAGCGCGGATTCAGCGTGTTGCTTCCGTTCAGTCCGATTCAGGGATGTCAGCAGAAGTGGCAACTGCACATTTTCCAGGGCGTTGAGGACTGGAATGAGGTTGTAGAACTGAAAGATGAAACCCACATTGGTTGAGCGCCACCTGCTTAATTGGGCTTCGTTCAATTCCTGTATGTTGACCCCTCCAACCTCCAGGATTCCGCTATCAGCATTGTCTATGCCTGCAATCAGATTCAGTAAAGTAGTCTTGCCAGAGCCTGATGGGCCCATCAAGGAAAGGAATTCACCGCGCTGGACTTCTATGGAGATATCTCTCAGAACAGGAATACGTTGAGAGCCTCGCCTGTATGATTTGGATAAATTCCTTATGAAAACTATGAATTCGCCGTCAGAGTTCATCATTCCCTGGCCTTGACTCTCGAATTATGGAGTATTTCTTCACCTGGCTTGACTATAATTCGGTCTCCTTCCTTCAAACCAGACAACACTTCGGCGGTATCATCCCATTTTCTACCCAGAGTTATTTTCCTGAGTTTTGCCAAGCCATCTTCTATCTGAAAAACGTAATCCTGTCCATTTTCATGCTTCACAGTGGACAGGGGTATTCCAAGAAAGGGAATGTTCTCTTCTTTTGAAAGTGGTCTGGAAAGAAAAGCCACCTTTGAACTCATTTCAGGCAATATTTTTTCATCGAGATAGTCAAACTTTACTTTGGTTAAAACGGTAGCTTTTGATCTGTCCGCGGTAGGAACAATCATATGCGCTTTCCCTGGAAACCTGTCATTGGGAAAAGCATCCAGTCTTATTTCAGTGGGCCCTCCAAGTTTTACCTTTTCCAGACTTGATTCCGAAACATCAACCTCTACCATGAGCGATTGCATGTCCGCCATTGTTACGACTGACGCCTTGGCATTCAACGAAGCGCCCATGGGAGCTACAACTTCCCCTTCTTCAGCGCTCTTGGTCAGAATCACGCCATCAAAAGGCGCCAGTATATAAGACTGTTCGAGGTTTACCTCTGCAACCATTACCGACGCCTCGCTTTTCTCAACGCTGAACCTGGCTGAGGTCTCTGCCGCCAATGCCTTCTTGTATCTAGCCTCCGCAGAATCAACAGCCTGCGCTGACACGGAACCGGATTGTTTCAGCGAGCTTTGCCTGTTGTAGTTAAGAGTCGCGTCATCAAGCTCGGCAATTGCGTTTCTGAGGTTTGCCTTTGCTACCCTGAGGTTGGCTTGAGCCTCATCCAGCGCCGCTTTCAGGTCCCGGTTCTCGAGTTGGGCTATGATCTCTCCCCGTTTTACATTCTTGCCCTCTTCTACATAAAGTTTTTCGAGACGACCGGTCGCTTTTGATGACACCGCTGCCTTTCTTTCAGCAACAACATATCCGCTTGCGTTAAGAATAGTCAGCGCTCTAGAAGGAAAAGTCACCGTAACTTTAGCCACATGTACTTCGGTCGGCCTTTGCAACAAACCTGACCACGCAACCAGCAGACCGATCGTCACTGCTAAACTTGTCAGCAAAATGGCAACTATTATCCGCTTTTTTGAAGTTGTGTCCTGATTCCATTTCTGATCACTTTTTATTTTGAGTCGGGATAAATCATCATTCTTCATACTTCGTACCTTTGGTCTCAGGCGCCATGAATACCATAGGCCAGATGGAACTCAACTCTTGTGTTGGAGTTTCAAACAATATAACATGATCAACTACATGTCCTAAACACTGACACAATCTTTGTTACGATTTCGTGAAAATTAGTTAAAGACTTTCTGTAAACCTACCACTTTCTGAACGATCGATTTTCGGGATCTGAAATGCTGGAGTGAACTTTGCCTCCTTCAAAAAAGTCTACTTTCAGAATAATCCTGACCGTATTGGGATTGATGGTCTTCACCCCTATTCTTGCTGTGCCGATGCTTTTATCAGCTCTTTTCGTGAAACCAGGAAACTTTGTGTTCTCTGTGATGCGACTCTGGAGCAGGATCATTTCGGCTCTGATGGGGCTTCGAGTTTCTGTGATGGGCGTTGAAAACATCGAGCCTGGAACATCGTATATTGTAACTCCCAACCATCAGGGAATGGCCGATGTGCATGCGCTCGCCTCTGCTCTTCCCTTGAAGTTTAGGTGGGTCATTAAAAAAGAGCTGCTCAGAATACCTGTTCTTGGTTGGGCATTGTGGACAACAGGCCCCATAGCCATCGACAGATCAAACCCATCAGCTTCAATAGAGAAGCTCAACAGGGAAAAAGACGAGAAACTGAAAGATGGATGGTCGGTCCTGATTTACCCAGAGGGAACCCGAACCCCTGATGGCAATTTGAAGGACTTTAAAAAGGGCGCATTCATGATGGCCGTTCAGACCGGAATTCCCATTTTGCCGGTTGTCTGTAACGGGGCTTTTAAGATTTTACCGAAGAAAACCCTGGCTTTTCGTTCTGGACACGTCACACTAACCATCTGCCCACCTATTCCAACCAAAGGCCTTTCGGTAAAAGACGTTCCCGAATTGATGTCAAAGACCCGTCAGGCCATCCTTTCTGAACTGAGAACAGACTATGACCCCTTCTCCGGATAAGAGGCGCCGATGAAGTTTAACGAAACAAAACGTAGCTCTCAAAACTCTCATGAGAGCCACTTAATCTGTTTCTATATCCTCAAGAGGCTCCCTTCCGTGTTTCCTGACAAAACTTTCAAAAGCCGTCTGGTAGAAATCCTCTTGGGCGGAAACTTTTTTGGCTGAC
Source organism: uncultured Desulfomonile sp. (assembly GCA_964542775.1). Classification (GTDB taxonomy): domain Bacteria; phylum Desulfobacterota; class Desulfomonilia; order Desulfomonilales; family Desulfomonilaceae; genus CAITZA01. The sequence goes on along the minus strand of CAZIVV010000130.1, from coordinate 21,802 downwards.
AAAATCTCTGTCTCCAAGACCTCTTTGGCCTTTGCAAGACGATCAGGATCTCCCTCTTTTGCTGTCTGGTCCACCCATTCCAGCGCCTTCAATATTTCTGATTTGTTCAAGGTTTCTCTCCTTTTGGTTTATTCCTCGGCTAAAATTGACGCAGACTTTGCCCGCATCAGTTTAAGGGTCGGGTAAAGAGACGAGGCAAAACAGGCTGCCATGGTGAGTAGAAAGGTTTCCAGAAATACCCACGGGTTCAGCTTGATGTCTATTGACCATCCGAATGAGCGATAGTTGATAGCATGAACTATGATATATGTTAGCACGGTTCCGCAGATTGAGGCGATAATGAAAGCCGACAACCCCATTATGAGCCCTTGGTAAATGTTCATTCGACCGAGCTGTCCTGTGGTTAACCCTAGATACCCTAAGACCTTTATGTCCCGGGATCGTTCCATCAAAATAGCCATCATCGCTGTAGCCACACCTAATAGACCTACGAGCAGCGAGACTCCTTTGAGAGTGGCTGTAGGGGCAAATGTTTTGTCAAAAATCCCCAGGACAGTGTCACGCATTTGGGAATTAGAAACTACTTTTTTCTCCAGCCCCCTGAATTCGTTCATAATAGTCAATTTTACTTCGTCAACCGATACCCCTGGTTTTAGAAAGAGCGCTATGGACTGGACTCTGTCATCACCCCATAGTTGTTTATAAATTTTTCTGTCAATCTGAACGCTTCCCTGATCCGAAGAATAATCTCTGGTTATGGCCACTACCGGAAATTCGACAGGACCCTTCGGGGTAGGCACTTTGATTTTATCGCCTACCTTTAACCCCAATTTGAAACTTAGTGATTCTGAAATAAAAGCAGATCCTTTCATTAATTCTTTCCAGGATTGCTCTGAACCCTCAATAAAATGAAAACTCGCCTTTCCAAAAAGGATATCAGACTCCAAAACTCTCAATTTTGCGAGCCTTTCATTAATAGAAATGTCAAAAGTCGAATATTTTTCCAGCGACTCTATTCTGGGATCCTTCTCAAGCCTGTTTATCAAATCTTCCGGGAGGGGATGATCCCATTTGGTAGTATCCGGCGATATGTAAATGTCGCCCTGTAAAGATCCATCCAGCCACGAGGCTACTGAAGTCCTGAAACTATGAATCATCGTGTCAACACCGATGGTCATGGAAAGGGCCACGGCAAGAGCCGCAACCGCTATGCTTGTGCGGCTCAGCGAGGCCTTGATGTTCCTGGCCGCCAGAAATCCTTCCAGTGACTTAAATACCCTCTTTAATACGCTTCCAAGGTGGTGGGTGAAGACAGACAGACACGAAGGCGTGAACAAGGCAAAGGCAAAAGTCATGCCAAAAGCAGAGATAAAACCCCAGAATATCGAGAACCTGGAAGCCCAGGCGCACCCCAGGGAGACAACAAAAGTAATCATTCCCAAAGCCAGCAACCAGATTTTTAGACTACTCACCCGGTCTTCAATACTCTGCCTTTTTATTCCCAGAACTGGAGGTGTAACCGCCACCTCAAGAGAAGGTAAAATTACGCCAACCAAGGTGGCAAAAAATCCGACTGCTATGCCGCTCAGAATTATCGGCGCCGTCAAATGAACTGTTGAGACGTTGACCTGATAATAGAGCTGACTAATAGTGCTGGAAACCATATTTATACTGAAAAAGGCTACCAGATAACCGAACAGGACCCCAAGAAAACTTCCAGCCGCCCCCAGGATCAGTGACTCGGCTCCAAATGCAGCTACCAGACCCCTCTGGTCCGAACCCAGAGTAAGTAACAGAGACATGTCTTCTCGTCGGGAAAGAACAGAAAACATTGAAAAATTGTAAATAAGAAAAACACCAACGAACAGAGCCAGCAGACTCATTGCTGCAAGGTTGAGCTGAAACGAATAGAGCATGGCATTCAGGGTTGCTTTTCTGGAGTTAGCGTCAGCCAGACTCAGCCCCGGAGAAAGATTTTGCCTGAAACTGTCAGGATCTCCCTTTAGCACAACGTCTATGCGATCCAGGCGCCCGGCGCGTCCAAAAAGCTCTTGCGCCGCCGCAACATCCATCACAGCAAGATTTTCACTCAAAGTTCCAGAAACTGCAGAATCTATTGTCCCAATTAACAGGATTTTCTTCTCAATGCCCGCCTTGAGAACAGTCAGGTAATCGCCAGGTTTCAGGTTGTATTTACTGCTTATCTGTTCGGAAAGATAAACACCCGGCACGGGACCTGACAGGAAAGCCTGAAATGAATCACCTTCACTTTGCTGTGGCGTCCATTCCCTGAATGAGGAATCCAGAAAAGGGTCTATGCCCAGAAAACGTATTGACTCAGGCCCAGTTTCAAGCGTCATTCCCATCACGTCTATCACTGGCGAGGCAGCCTCAACCAACGGGTTAGTCCACAGGGACCTGAATTCTCTCTCATCTATCCGACCGTAGTCTGAGACCACTGAATGCGTAGCTTTACCGGACAGGAAATCTATGGATGAAGAAAATGACGCTAGAGCAGACCCGTTAATCAGCTCTACCGCTATCACAATTCCAACCCCCAAAGATATGCCCATCAAACAGAGCAAAGCTAGAAGTGAGTGACGCTTGTAATACTTTAAATTGAACTTCAATAAGGTTGTTAATGTCATAAGATGATACAACTATCTGCTATTATTAATATCTGGTTTACACCAAAGACAGCCCGCCATGATCGGACTCATGTAGCAATTGACTTCGTTGGGCCTTTGATCAGGCTCGGTTGCGATTTCAATTGGTTGACGCTTCCAATTCAAGACGCCCCAAACGCAGCCTGTAACGCTTTGGGGCCACCCACAGCGCATCTGGACTGTGAGTGACCATTATCAGTCCAGCGTTGCTAAATGAACATACCTCGTCAATCAGTTTCAGTATGACCGCTCCGGTTTCCTGGTCAAGGTTTCCGGTAGGCTCATCGGCAAGAATCAGTTTCGGATTTTTTACCAAGGCTCTGGCTATAGCCACTCGCTGCTGTTCTCCTCCACTGAGCAGTTCTGGAAATTTTCCCCATGAGTCAGCCAGCCCCACAGCTCCCAGGAGTTCTTTAGCCTTGCGCTGGTCTTTTACCCCGATCAACTCGAGAGGTAGCATGACATTTTCTCCAACGGTCAACGTCGGAAAAAGATTGAATGACTGAAAAATGAATCCAACCTCCCGTCGGCGGTAATCAGCCAGGTCTGTCTGAGATAGAGCGGTCAATTCCTTACCGTTGAAAAAAACCCTACCAGAAGTAGGGCTGTCCACTCCACCGACAATGTTCAAGAAAGTGCTTTTACCCGAACCACTTTTCCCGAGTAGAATCATCCGGTCACCCTGTTGTAATTCAAGACTTACGGATAATAGTGGAAAAACTTCACAACTCTGTCCGCTCAAATAACATTTTGAAACGTTGTCCAGTTTTATCAATTGAGACATTTCTTTGTAATTGCCTTCGAATGCTGTATTTGATCACCAGGCGCTTAATGATTCCTGGTTTGACAGGCCAGAGTATCACTGAGTCAGGTTCAAAGATCAACGATTGTTTTTCCTGTCCTGATTGACTCTCTGGTTTTCCTGGTTCCCGTAGATCCTTTTGAGTTTTTTCTGAAAGTACTCGCTTCTTTTTTTTCTGAACAGCATGTAGTCACTTTCATCCGGAAGCCGGTTGTCATTGACCAGCAACCACAGGTTCGTAACTGTAACCTGTTCAAGCACAAATCCCAGGCGCATACAGATTAGTTCACCTTCAGAAAGTTTTCCCATTTCTTCGTCAAGTTGAGCGGCGGTTGGCTCTATCTCACGGTAAATGGAATCGCGAAAGGCCTGGTCTGACATCAATTCAACAGGATGCTTTCTCCTTTTATCAGCCAGAAGCTTGGCCGCTTCGACAACCCTGAAGAAGTCCCTCTTGATTAGCGGAATACCGTATGAAACTATCTTGTCGGCAGTAGCTCTAAGAGCCATGATTTTCTTTTTTTCTTCGGCCGAGAATGCTATCGAATAAGGAAGAGAATCGATGTTTTTTTGTACGTCGCGAAGCTTATGAACCTGTTCCTCGAGGAAAAGCAGACTGCTAAGCGGCCCCTTATCTACCTGTTTTATGAAAAAAACCAGCGACGGGTGTTTGGCCAGTAACTGGTTTGTAACACTTTGGTTTACCTCAGTAAGTTCGTTCTTCAGAAAGGTTTCTATTATGACCTTGTTGTGTTCCTTGACTATTTCCCTGGAAATTTCCGCGTCTGTCATTTCACGTGCGTAAACATTCTTTCCTGTCAGAAAAACAACCATTAACGCACAGACAAACATTGCTGCGGGTATTACGATTAATCTGAATTTCATACACTAGTCTCCCGTTTTCAAGCTCAGGGTAAAATCCATTTCGCTTCATTATAAACAAAGGATCGGCTGCATTTGCCGAATCCAAATAAGTTTATTGACACAACCCTGAGCCCTTCAGTTCCACAAATTTCTTTGTTTTACACCAGCCGTAACACCCTGAGTTAAATAAACCTCCCTCAAGCTTTGGCCTCCATTTTCTTTTCAAGCCAACTCACGAAACTGTCAATTCCATCACCGGTCTTTGCAGATACGGGAAAAATTTTTATTGCCGGATTCATTGCCGTAACAACCTTTTCAAGTTCAGCCATGTTAAAATCCGTAAAAGGTAGCAGGTCGATTTTGTTAATCAGCAGCGCATTTGCTTCTGTAAACATCAAGGGGTATTTGAGAGGTTTGTCGTGCCCTTCCGGAACTGAAAGGATCATGAGCTTGATATTTTCGCCCAGATTGAATTCCGCTGGACAAACCAGATTACCGACATTTTCAATTATGATGAGGTCTTTACCCTCAATCCCAAGCGTGCTTGCAGCTGACAGGATCATGTTTGCATCCAGGTGGCAGGCCCCGTTCGTGTTAATCTGAACAACATCAACACCCTTCTCCTGGATCTTCCTTGCATCAACATCTGAGGCTATGTCCCCTTCTATCACGCCTATTTTGTGTTTCCCGGACATGGCTTCAATGATCCTGATGACTGTGGAAGTTTTTCCTGCCCCAGGACCCGACATGAGGTTTACTACAAAAACCTGGGACCCCTGGAATTGCGTTTTCAGGTTTTCAGCCAATATGTCGTTAGCCCCCAGGATATCCTTGTTCACATTAATCGTTTTAACTGTCATCATCGTCTCCTCTTAGAGTTTTTCCTTCTGTGTGCCTTGTCTTGCGCCCTTTGTACTGCCAAAAGCGTATCCTGTCTGCGAATATATTCTACATAAGCGCAATCGGGAGGAAGCCAGTTCAAACTCCTGACAATACTTTCGGTGAGTTCTATGCAATCCGGTTCCTCGATCTGACGGTTCTCGTAAACTTTACAAAGATTGGTTGTTGTGTCCAGGTATGCGCAGGGCTCTTTTGTGTATATTATCTCACCAGCGCCTAGATCCACCTTCTCGTAGCAGCATTTTCCGCAACGTCTGCAGATTGACTCCCATTCTTTCCTGTCCATTCAGACTTTTCCCCGTTTTTGTCAAAAATTCTGGCAATACCTATTCAAATTTTCGGTTGGACCTATGTGTTATGGAGAATGAAAAATATCCTGATTTTTCGTTGGAACAATCGTTGGCCCACTTCATCCACCTGTATCTATGCGGAGATCCCTTGTTCGTTTTTGCCATGACGGCTATCGATACGTCTTCAGGTCTCTCAGGGAATCCTTCGTCTGTTGAAAAAGCGCTCAAGTTTCTTCGACTCCTTGTACATGAGAAATGAAAAAGTCCTTATGAACAAGACAAATTAGTTTAATAAATTTTTTCTAATATTGACAGTCAGAATTCAATAACAGTCGTCTAACTTGACTCGAACCATTTTTGATTATAAGCATATGAAGATAGGGTACGGTGGCGGAGCGAGCATTTTCAGGCAAAGCCCTCTGTGACTGAAAAACCTGATGGGCATGTCTGGACAGGAGTTCAAAAATGAGAGTCAGATTATCCCGGGACATAGAAAAACTGAAAAAACGGGTTCTATCTTTGGGCGCTCTGGTTGAGGAACGTTTCAAGATGGCTGTGAAAGCGGCCGAATGCAGAGACAGGGAAATGGCCCAGAGTGTCATTGATGGTGATGTAGAAATAGATCAACTTGAGGTAGATCTTGAGGAAGAGTGCCTCAAGATTTTTGCGTTGCATCAACCTGTGGCAGATCACCTGAGATATATTGTCGCCGTCCTAAAGATGAACAATGACCTGGAGCGTATAGGAGACCTGGCCGTGAATATTGCCGAGCGTGTCATGGTGATAGCCGATAAACCCGGCATGTCAATTCCATTTGACTATTTCACCATGGCCCAGAGAAGTCAGGACATGCTTGAGAAGGCCTTGGACTCGATGGTCAACAAGGATTTGACGGCCGCATATCAGGTCTGCGCAGAAGATGATGATGTAGATTACATGAAGAGAGCCATGCAGACCCTGTTTGTGAAAGAGGTTCAAAATAAACCCGAGGATGTTGACTACCTTGTGAACACTTTCCTCATTTCAAGGCACCTGGAACGAATTGCTGATCACGCTACCAACATTGCCGAAGATGTCATCTATATGATCACCGGGGAAATCCACAGACACCGAGGGGGAGAGTTTTCATAGACCTGTCTGGCACATAATCAGCCATCATTTCGATCCGGTTGGTCGTGCCCCTATCATCCGAATCGACCGGTAACGTATTCCATGGTTTTGTCAACCTTTGGGTTTGTGAAGATGGTGGATGTTTCCCCGTACTCGATCAGTTTTCCCAGGTACATGAACGCGGTATTGTCAGACACCCTGGCAGCCTGCTGCATGTTATGAGTGACTATTACTATGCTGTATCTCCCACGAAGGGCGTCGATCAAATCCTCTATTTTTGACGTTGCAACCGGATCGAGCGCTGAACATGGCTCATCCATGAGCAGGACTTCGGGATCTCCAGCTATAGCCCTGGCAATGCAAAGACGCTGCTGTTGTCCTCCTGAAAGACCCAGAGCATTCTGATTCAGCCTGTCTTTCACTTCTTCCCATAATGCAGCGCTTTTAAGAGCTGATTCCGTTGTCTCTTCAAGCGTCCTTCTATCTCGAATGCCATCCACCTTAAGCGGATAGGTGACGTTTTCCGCTATGGACATGGGGAATGGATTCGGTTTTTGAAAAACCATTCCCATTACTTTACGAAGAGCTATAACATCTACAGCAGGATTGTAGATATCCTGGTCTTCCATGGTCATTTTTCCCTGGATTGTCAGTCCGTCAATCAAGTCATTCATTCTGTTGATCGATCTCAAAAGAGTGGACTTCCCACAACCTGACGGACCTATTAACGCGGTTACCAATCCTCGTTCCACATCCATGTTAACGTTGAACAAAGCCTGGCTTCTGCCATACCAGAGGTTAAAATCAGAGATTCTTAGAAGGGTTCCCTGTTTACCCTTTTCGATATGGTAGACGGTCTGATTTTGGTCATCAAGTTGCGATGACATTATTCCCTCCTAAAAATGACCAGTGAAGAATTTCCTCTTGAGCCGGTTTCTGATGATTATTGAAGTTATGTTCATGGCAAAAACCAGTGTAATCAGCAACAGGGTAGTGACGTATACCATGGGGATGGCAGCTTCAGAGTTCCTGGACTGAAATCCCAGGTCAAAAATGTGAAATCCAAGATGCATGAAGCTGCGCTCCAGATGAATAAACGGAAAAAATGAATCAACGGGCAATTCCGGAGCCATTTTTACGACACCGACCAACATTAGTGGAGCCACTTCTTCAGCCCCACGAGCCATCGCCAGAATCAACCCCGTCATGATTCCCGGCATGGCTCTCGGTAACACTATCCACTTTATGGTCTGCCATTTCGATGCGCCACAGGCCAGTGATCCTTCGCGCATGGACTGAGGAACAGCGGCCAAAGCTTCTTCAGTGGCGACAATTACTACCGGAACTGTCAGCAATGCCAGGGTAAGTGAGGCCCATAGCAGCCCACCCGAACCAAATGTTGGAGTAGGAAGACGCTCCGGGTAAAACAACTGGTCTATGCTGCCTCCCAAAACGTAAGCAAAGAAACCAAGCCCAAAGACACCATAAACAATTGATGGAACCCCTGCGAGGTTGTTGACACATATCCTGATCAATGAGACAAGCTTGCCCTGTTTCGCGTATTCCTTCAGGTATAGCGCTGCTATAACCCCAAACGGGGCTACTGCAAGGGCCATTAATACCGTCATGCAAAAGGTGCCAAAAATGGCGGGCATGACCCCACCCTCGGTGTTTGCCTCCCGGGGTTCCTGAGTCAAAAACTCATACCAACGTGACAGGTAAATCCTCGCCTTTTCTTCCTGACTCAGATCGTTGGGCGCATACAACCGTGTGATTTGAGATAGTGGGATCTTTTTTGTCTTACCATTGACCTCTTCGAGCGTTATCGTAAATTGGGAATCCATATGCTTTATTGCAGACGCTTCACTGGCCAGCTCCTGATAGTTAGCATTTAGCCTCTCAGATTCAGTCTCATATTTTTTCTGTTCGGCCAGGTATTCCGGGCTGTTCAGCCCGGACCGCAACCCCGCCCTTCTGAGGGCCAAGCGGCCTTGTTCAAGAAAATGGTTTATTGCCCCTATGTCGGTTCTTTCAATTTCATAAATTCGATCCCTGCGAGAGGTGGCTTCTTCCTTGGCCTGAGCAATGATCCTGGGGGTCAGCGCTGGTCCTTCAATTATTTTCCCATTAAGATCTAAAGATCGTGCAAATCCTATAAAAGGCCCCCATTCGAGACGCTCTATGAAGAGGATATCCTTAGGTTTGGTTTTTCTAGCTATTTCCTGTTCAGATACCCATTTGAAATCTTCATTATAGAAATCGAAATTCCCTGTTCTCAGAAGCAGACGTCTTGAAGAACCTGAATCCTTTTCGATCCGGGCCTTTTCCTGAGGCTCCAGCGTCGAAAGAGCGCTGGCTCCAGGTGTGAAGGTCTCGGCCCTCATGAGGTCTCCTGCTACACGAGACCCGTCCTTGAGTTCCACAACCAAGACAGGTCGGGGATAAAAAGTCATAACTCCGTTGTATAAAATTAAAACAACGAAACCGACTATCATTAATACCCCAATAGCCAAGGCTCCACCCAGACTCCACACAAACGGCTCTCCACGAGCCTTGAAATCCCAAATGTGCGACCTCTGGTTGGCTCGAGTCACTGAACCGGGAGTCGTCGTTTCTGTTTCAGTCGGAACCGTCCTGTTGTCTGTGGATTCTGTTTTTTCCATTTGATATATCGTCCGCCGGGTTTCCTTTGGGGCAACTATGAACTTCTGAAGGGTGTCACTTTCATGAACAAGCGTTCACGACAGTCCTCATAGCTGCATCGATCTTTTTCGAAAATACTGTCGGACCAGCTCTGCTGCTGTGTTTATGACAAAAGTCATCGCAAAAAGAACCAGACCCGTCAGAAAGAGCACCCGGTAAAGAGAGCCGTCTTTAGGCGCCTCTGGCAACTCAACCGCAATATTGGCTGAAAGGGCTCTCAAACCGTTAAATATATTGAGATCCAGAATTGGAGTGTTACCTGTAGCCATAACAACAATCATTGTTTCTCCGACCGCTCTCCCCATTCCAATCATGACAGCTGAAAAGACACCGGAGATGGCAGTGGGCAAAATGATCCACAAAGCTGTCTGCCAAGGCGTGGCCCCACAACCCAAACTAGCCGATCTGAGCTGGTCGGGGACAGAATTGAGAGCATCCTCGGCTAAAGTATAAATTATTGGTATTACGGCAAAACCCATCGCAAAAGCAATTATGAGCGTGTTTCGCTGAACGTATGTGCCAACGAAACTACGCCTGGGATCAACACCTATCCAGTTGAGACAAAGAGCGACCAGATAGGAAACCAGTATAATCAGAGAGCAAAGGACGACCCACCTTCCAAAATCAACCATTGCGGAGAAAGGCATGGGCATTTTTCGCAAAAAGACCCTGAGCTGATGGCCGAGATACCTCGAACTCAAATAGCCAAACAAGGCCGCTGACATCGGCAATGTGATGAGAAACAGGAACGGAGTCGCTTCACCAATATCTCGGTTTAGCCAGGCCTTCAGATTGCCGCTGAAAAAGACCCTCTCGAAAGTTTCTCCCATGAGGTAAGCGCAATAAACGCCGCAAAAAACACCCAGGAAAATCAGCACGAGTTTAGGCCAGCCTTCCAGTCGCAGGGCAAGCCTGGGAGGAGCCATCTGCCACAAATAGGCCAGAACTATAAGAGTTAGCGGGCAAACCACAAAAGCCAGTATTACCGCGGAGAGCCAATTCTCAACGACAGGGGACAAAACCAGTGCGGCAACAAAACCCAGAACCACTGACGGAAGAGAGGCCATCACTTCCATAACCGGTTTTATTTTCCCACGTAGTCCTGAAGACATGAATTCGGACGTGTAAATGGCCGCCATTAAGGCTAGAGGGACAGCAAACAGCAATGAGTAGATTGTTCCCTTGAGGGTGCCAAAGATTAAAGGGACAAGAGATAACTTGGGTTCGAAGGCATCTGTGGCGCCTGTAGATTGCCATGTGTAGCCTGGTTCAGAATAACCTTCATACCAAACCTTTCCAAAAAGGGTGTGCAGGGATGTTTCAGGATGAGGCGCGCTAAATTGCCAGAAGCTGACTTTACCACTTGCATCAAGTCCGATGAGACCATCCATACGGGGAGCAATTGCAATTGAACGGAACGGTGATCCTGATTCCTCCGGACTCAGTATTAGTATAGTTTTCTGGCTGATCGCGTGTCGAAGCCATATCTGACCGGACAAATCTGCCGTTGCAAATGTTTTTCCGTTTTGGCTGGGGCTGAATTCATTGACAGCGGCGTCCTGGGCTGGTAAATCACGCGCCTCAACAAGCGTCATTCCATCTTTTGCGGTTGAATTGGGACGATTCAGCAGAAAAAATATTTTGACAGATCCGTCAGATCCTCCTGCCACAAAGGATCGATCTCCGTAGAGTGCGCCAAAAAACTCCAGATTGACACCCTTGGGAGTAATCTGGAGCGTTTCAACCAACTCTGGCTCAGAAGGATTCTCTCTGGATACTCTGTATGTCTTCCCAGATTTCTCGGCAAACAGCACGCTTGACCCAGTGTCATTTACCAGAATTGCTGTTATCGGGGCCTCGGCAGGTATCTTGGGCAAAGCCGAGCTCTCAATCTTCGTCGTGAGCTTCCTGGTGAAGAGATTTAATCGTGACTCTGATACGACACTCACCGCCGAGCCATCCGCATCCAGAGCTACGACGGTACTGGTTGGTCTCTCCCCAAAATCGGTGACATGATAGTTCAGGGCTTTTATGGCGACAGAACGTGGAGATACTAACGTCTCTTCTTCCAGGGAAAGTTCCACGTTGATTTTTCTGAACTGTTTTCCTGGCACAGAGCTATAGACATGATGCCCATCAGTGCTGTCTGAGGAATCCAATGGTTTTAGATCTGCTGGAAGATCTTCGGGTTTGAGTATTTCTACGTTGTATTTCAGCCGTCCCAGCCTGACCGTTCCATCCGAAAAGCCAAAGGCAAAGTTTTGGTGATCAATAGTCCAGGCGAAGGCTGTTGACTGCCTGGAACCAAAATCAAAAGACACAGGCTGAAGAGAATGACCTGTTTTTGCATGCCAAAGATTGATTTTTCCGTCGAGCCCGACGGCCCCTGCAATTGTCCTGTACTCATCAACACAAATACAAACAGGCCCGGAACCTGGCAGGTCGGCTTTGTAGTGGTGTTTGGAATTCACCACGCCCCCCTTGAACAGGGGCGCTACCTCCCAGACAAGAAAGACCATCATCCCGAGCACTGCGCCAATTATCAGAATGCCACCAACAGTGATGGCCCTGTCGGCTATTTTATCCGCCAGAAGAACCCATGGTCTGGTCTTTTTAATTTTCTTTTGAGGAGAGTCTATTTGCATTTGCGTGATCCGTCTCTGTGAAATTCTTCGAGACATTACCGGGATCATCCCGGCCCAGAAAAACAATCTTGAGGAATCCAGACTATTACCAAATAGTTATAAATAGATAAATAGCGCGTCAAAAGCAAATGATTTGCCTGAAAAACTCAGGATGGAGTGGCCACAACAACCACTCCATCCCTGCTCGAATAAATCCTGTTCGACAATTTCCTACTTTATCGATGCGGCTTTCAGATCCTCATCGGCCAATGCTTTGGACACTGGATAGTAGCCATCTTTGAGGACTACGGTCTGACCTTCTTTTGTGAAAACATATTTTATGAACTGGGCCATCAATGGGTCGAGATCCTGGTTAGGTTTCTTGTTGAAGTAAATGTAAAGAAATCTGGCTAAGGGGTAATCCCCTGAGTACGCGTTCTCGGCCGATGCGTCAAAACATTTGTCGCCCTTAACCGAGAGAGGAACTATCTTGACATCAGCTGTCCTGTAGCCCACACCTGAATAACCGATAGCAAACTTGTCGCTGGCTACCCCCTGAACAACTGCTGATGATCCGGGCTGCTCTTTGACCGTATCCTTGTAGTCCCCGCCTTTCAAAGCTACTTCCTTGAAATAACCATAGGTGCCGCTCGCAGAATTACGTCCGTAGAGTGATATCGGCTTGCTAGCCCATTCACCGGTCAGGCCCAGCTCACCCCAGGTTTTGATGTCTTTGGCGCCTGACTTGAGCGTCCTCGAAAAAATTCCATCGAGTTGCTGCATTGTAAGACACTTGATGGGATTGTCCTTGTGAACAAAAACCGCCAGAGAATCGACTGCTACTCTGGCTACGGATGGTTTGTAGCCAAACTTTTTCTCGAATTCAGTGATCTCTTTCTGCTTCATCTCACGTGACATCGGCCCAAACTGCGCAGTCCCCTCGATTAGAGCGGGAGGAGCAGTTGAAGAGCCTTTTCCCTCAATGGCAATCTTGACTCCAGGATACTGAGCCCTGAAACCCTCCGTCCATAAGGTCATAAGATTGTTCAGTGTATCTGAACCGACAGATTTCAGATTGCCGGAAACTCCGCTGACCTTTTCGTATGAGGGGAGCTTGGGATCAACTTCCAATGCCCAGGATGTGCCAATAGTCAGACACAGCAAGGCCATGAATAGGGTTGCGACCTTTTTGACCACAGGAAACCTCCATTCTTTTCAGAGAATTGAGCTGTCCAACATGAACGCTCGACTTTATATTGTTATGCTTTTGTTAGAAAAGTGTTAGGCCGAAGATAGATTTCTGTGAAACATGAAATACCTGTGTAAAGATTTCCGTTGATAGGCCAACCTCTTCAATTTGCTTCAACCATTGCCTGATTACAGCAGAATAATCTGAACTGCGCATAAACTTTCACCCTCAATTGGCGTAACAAGGTCGACTCTCAAAAAACCTGCGCCGTTGATGGCCAGACAAGTGAGTAAAGGATAGCTGCGGATGTGAGGTAAGGACCGAAAGCAAAACTCGTTGATCTGTCGGAACGATTGAACGATCCTGACACAAAGGCCACAATTAAAACGCTTAAAGCGGCCACCAGAACAGTAAATAGAACCCCCGGGACAGCCGTGAATGACCCAATCATAGCCAGAAGCTTCACATCTCCTCCACCTAGACCAGGACTTTGATTTAAACGTTCGTATATCTTCCCCGGAATGTAGAAGATAGCTACTCCAGCGCACATTCCGGTCAGAGACTCTATCCAGTTGACGTTAGGGTTCAGGTCAAACAGGGATGAGGCGAATCCTAACCCTAGCCAGGGAATTGAAATTGAATCCGGGACAATCATCGCCTCCTGATCAATTCTGAAAATTGAAAGCAGACCGAAAAAGAATATGAGATTGATGAAAAAAGGGTGGGTAAGCCCCCAATTCTGAAAAAGTACAACAGCCAGAGCAGCAAACGCATTCTCGGTTACAGAATTTTTCAGATCAAATTTTTTCCCGGGGTAACTTTCGGAACAAATCAGATGAAGTAGGCCAATTATCGGAATTATAAAAAAATGGACCGAAGAGGATTTCAGAACACTCGGAGTCCCCTCCTCTCTTGATTCCCTGATGAATGAAGTTTTTCTCTGGATCAGGACTGTCATGAAACGACCACAATAGAAAGCCGCGCTAACTATGGCCAGATTAGCTATGAAGTCCGTTGAATTTGCCCAGGTAGTCATTTCTTAACCAATTAAACTCACTCGGGTTACTGTCTGAGATTGCTTTAGGGCGGCCATCCATTGTGAGCATAACAGATGAAAAAGGAGCTAACACCAAAATGATCGCACCAGGCTCTGCGGGGCCGTCGACCCTGGCGCAGTCTCAAAACAGATTGTTTCTCAACAAATCCAGAAAATCCAAAGCTTCCGACTCCGTAGGTAACAAGTAGGCCAGATCTTCCATGGGCGCTCTTTTGATGTCCAGGTCACCCCTCATTCTCCATTCTTTTTCTGGCGACCAGTTGTAACTCTTTGTACGACTAAGTTGAAACAGAAATTTCTCATCCTCTGGTAATTGCCTGTAGAGATCAGGCGGACCGTACCTTACCTGTCTAGCGCCTTTTTTGATAAGACTTTCCCTGATGATGGCCACACCATAAGGTTCCATGGACCACCTGTGAAAACCTGTCCTCCAGATTCTTATTGAGGATAGTTTACTGGGCTCCTCCTCTGTAAATGAAACTACCACATGCTTCCCACGAATGAGTCTGTCACTCCCACGAATCCTTTGTTCCAAGCCTATTCTCACCAGGGTATCAAAAGCTGTGTGTGTAGCGCCAGGCTGATTGTTGAGGAGGCTACAAATATAATCATCACACGTTTGGCCAGGCCATGGCCCGGGGCAAGAGCGCGTGTAATGGAACAATGAGGAGCCACTCAACTCAAAACGCATCAGCGATTCCGGGTAGCAGACTATCCATGAACCCAGAGTCTCACTAAAAAAAGAGTTCAAATCCGTGAACAGTTTATTCTCATATCCGGCGGGTCGGTCGCCAATACCTCTACCGATAACTTCCTCCTGAACAACTGACGACTCAGGATCTATTCCTGTAAAACCGTTGCTGACTTCTTCGAAAACGATATTCCGGACATGAACTTTTCTCTTCTCAGCTTCACCGAGAATCCTTTCCATGTTACCGCCAGCTTTCACATCTACGGGATAGATGATATCTGACAGAGCAACCACTATTTCATCGCGCATCCGTTGAGCCTGAGAACCTTCAACCGACAATCCCGGACATTGCGCTGAGAGGAAAAGTGTTCTGGCTGGATCAAATAGCCCTGAATACTCCTGAAAAAACATTTTCCTGACTTTTGCCGAGGCCATGAATGGTAGCGGGCCGTCACAGACTACGATGAGTTCGTTACCCTTACTAGCGGCAGTGACTATGGAGTACTGCAGCGCTCCGAGACTCGAAACTACTGTTAATCTATTGTCTATAGCGTCTTTGACCGCCAACCTGGTTTTCTGAAGCCACATGTCCAGGGGTGAAACGTTTTTTCCCCTTCGAGAATTGATTATGGAGGCGGTGGGATTTCCCAGCAACTCCCCAGGGCCCCTTGCAAAAATGAATCTATATTTTTCCAGTTCATGCCGATTAAATGACCGGAAGTCCTCTGAGGTAAGCAGGTAAATACCTTGATCAAGCCACTCGTCTACAGTGTTGGCAACCACGGACTCAGGATCGCCACCTGCAGCCCGGGAATCCCCCTTCCTGAAAGCCACACTATGATTGTCTGATGGATTGATGCCTGCAATATCAGCAGGTTGAGGTGCTTCTGTGTTTAGTATATTTTCGACAGACTTCAATACGTCATGTCTGTGAGTCCCCCTGAGACAGCTCGAATAAACTATCGCCTTGAAAACGTATTTCAGTTTCAGATCATCAATTTTTCAGTCCTGTTCGGCTCCGGTGTCAACGCGTTGAGACGCCCTATCCAAGTCACGCTCAGAGTCAATTGATATGTTGGATTCAAACTGTGGGGCACCCTCTAGTTCGATAGGAAAGACCTCCACCTTACGACGCCTTTTAACCCCAGCCAACCGCTTCCTGAGCTTGAATCGTGGTTTAACCGGCCACATGGGGATCGCTCTCCTGTAATTGGAATAGTCTGATAATTTTAATCCCGTGTTTTGATTTAAAGTCTCCAGGCGCTTCTACTATTTGGCAATTTATTCCAGAAGGTAAGCTATATCATCCTCTAATGCGTATACAGAATCCTTGTCATTGAACAGACTGATTTTCTCGGTAATCCTGTACTTACCGTCATCCAGGACAATGACCTGACCTTTGGTCACTTCCAAAGAATTGATTTCTTCCAGCGAGGCCTTCCAGGGGATTTCATCCTGATCTAACACATAATTGCCATTCCAGTGCATGTTGAATGAAGTTGCCGTCTTCTTGAACAAATCCTGAACTGTGTGCCAGCCTTCAGATTCTACAACACTCAAGAGGTCTTCCTGAAGACGCACTGGTATGACAAGTAATAGTTTTTTAACTTTCTCTGGCATTGTGACTCCAATTAAAAATAAGTCCAAACCGCGGACATTGGTCTGTTCATCCGGGGAATCAGAATTAATTGTCGACTATCAGCTTTTTGTCAAGGAAGAGTAAGACTCAGGGTCTGGTTATTTTTCCCCAACGGTGGCAAAGCTCGTCCGTCAAATCTGATTCTAATCCCTCCAGCATTGCCTGTCATCAATCTAAAACTCCTGTTAGCCGAAAACACCTGCACATCGCCTGGAGCCATCATGAACTCCTCTGCCGGGCCACCGTCTGGCTCTACCCTGACCCACGCGTTTCCAGAAGCCTTGATCTCCAGAATTTTTTTTCCAACTCTGGACGACTGTGAGTCTTGAGCTAAATTTTGCGACGAATCGGTCCTCATGGTTTTTTGTGCGCCTGTTGACTGCTCACGAACGGGCGCAACCTCAGAGACTGTCTTCGGCGAGTAGAAAATTCTCGTAATCCCAGTCAGCACAAGGATTCCAAGCGATAACACACCGAAAAAAGTCAAAATTCTTGTGAACCATTGATTGTAGATAAAAGATGTCTTTGATTCGTCAGATGTAAACAACGGATTTTCAGAATCAGCATAGTCCGTCAATTCGCCATCCCTGATATACTCATCGAACTTTGCTATCGCGTCATCAGGGTCAAGGCCGAGTTCTTTCACGTAAGAGCGAATAAAACCTTTGACAAAGACCATTGGAGGAAGAAGATCGTAGCGGTCGTTTTCCAGAAAATCCAGGTTCGTTACAGCGATCTTAGTAGTCCTGGAGAGTTGCTCGAGTGATTTCCCCGCCTGCTCTCTCATCGATCTAAGGTACGCGCCAAAAGATTCCATGGTCTTTCAATCAATCCCGAGATTTTTATTTTTGCCAGGAGAAGTTTTTCCAAAAAGCACAACTTCGCCAGGCTTTTTTAGCAATAATGATCAGGGAACCGAGGGACATAACCAAAAAACAGGTTAAAATTCGGTTCTCATCCGATTATCATCAGCCAGGATTATGATCAAGGTTATAATGATCAATCCGCATTGCCCAAGGAGGCATTTCTGATTTCAGGTTATTGCGAATCAGGGTTTGTTGCAAGGTAAATTACTTTAGCTTGAGGTAAAGTGGGTTTGAGAGAGTGGGACGAGCTAGTCAGGTGGATTCGGCTGAGACCCACTGTTGAGGTGGCTATCGCCATGGTGATAGGCTCATCTGTCGCGTTTTGCATTGTTGAGCCTGCCCCTTACCTGGGACCATTGGCCATGCTTGGCGGGACCCTGTTATCCATCATTGTATTCTTCATCAGGAATGTTAAAGCCATACGTCTACTCACCTGGATCACCTTCATGGTCTGTGGGTTTGGGCTTGCTTCGTTAAATATTTGGACCAGTCATTCTTTTGAACCACCAGGTAAATCCGTAATCCACGCAACTGTTTGTCGACTATTGAGCAGCGGAGAGAATTTCCGCGTCCTGTTGGTCAGCGATGGTTTTGTCTATCCCTCGCACACCAGATTGCATGGATACGGTAGACTCGTTTTGAGGAACAATTCCGAGAAATTCAGTGCGGGTGACCGTATTTCTTTCAGGTCATCGTTACGAAAACCGTCAAACCGTGGAAATCCTGGAGAATATGACTGGCAACTGGACTGCATGAACGAGGGTATTGTATGGTTAGCCTCTGTACGCGATGAAGGTTCTGTAGTAATACTGAATCGGGCCAAGCCATACTCCCCTGTTTCAATTGTTTTCAGCCTGAGAAATTCCATGCTTCGTTTCATAGACGAAAATTCCGGGCGATATTTCGCGACCGACTCTTCCCACACAATCAAGGCAATCCTTAAAGGTATCATCCTTGGGGATCGAGGCGATATATCCCCCGAAATCAACAGGTCTTTTTCTGATAGTGGTCTGGTGCATATGTTCTCAGCTTCCGGAGTTCATGTAACCATTGTTGGCCTGATGGCATTTTTCATGGTCAAATCGTTTTTCCGGTTTCGACCCAGATGGCTTCTCAGGATTTCACTCCCAGTGGCTGGAGCAATCGCCGCAATCCCTACGATAACTCTGTATTGCGTGCTAGTGGGATTTAAAGCGCCTTCAATGAGAGCGACTATCATGGGGCTTGTTCTGGCCTGCTCAGTTCTTGGCAGGAAAAGATGGGATTCATTGAATACTCTTGCTCTAGCTTCTCTAATGATCATAATGATCTACCCCCTATCATTCCTGACCCCAAGCTTCCAGCTCTCGTTTGCCGCTGTCGCAGGAATAGTTCTCATGATTGGTAGCGACGCTCATGGGTTGCTCCGAAGAAACCTGTCTTCCCGCTCCCAACCTGAACCCAATGAGACTTTTGAAAGCATCATGGCCAAAGCCACTGTAGATTTCATACGGAAACCACTGATCTCTGTCGTGGTAGTCACTGTTGCAGCGACAATAGCCACTAGCCCCATCGTAGCTCAACTTTTTCAAAGAATTCCGCTGTATGGGATTCCAGCCAATCTGGTTGCCGAATTCCCTCTTTCTCTGGGCCTGATCTGTGGACTCCTGGCATCAGTCATCTCCATTTTCTCGACTCAAACCGGGGCCGCTGTTCTGGTGGTCTCCGATTTCTGTATCTGGATGGTGCTCAGGTTTGCAGATTTCTTCTCATCTTTGCCGATGGCCGTGATTCACATCCCCGAAATGGGGCTTGCAGGTCTGGTGGCCTCAGTGATCTCCACCATACTTTTTTTTACGCTGCTCAGGATACCCTCAAGAAAAACCTTGATGGCGCTGTGCGTTTGTCTGGCATCTTTACTTGCCGTTGGTCTGACATCCCGTGTTCGGGCCAATGTGACGGATAGAATATTTGCTACCTTTCTCAATGTAGGAAACGGGGACGCTGCCTTTGTGCGACCGCCTCAAACCAGAGGAATCCTTGTGGATGGCGGACCGAAATCTGATTTTTTCGACGCCGGACAGTCCATTATCTTGCCGTTTTTCATGACTAAATCCGTATTTGGGCTGGATGCGGTTATTGTTAGTCACTCTCAGGCTGACCACATAGGGGGATTATACACCGCCATGAAACAAGCCCCCACTCAGACTATCTTCATGAATGAGATCAAGAGCTACCCGGAACAGGTTTTCAGGAAACAGGCCCTGGAATTGCAAAAAAATGTCTCAATCAGACGCGCTGACAGATCATCTCCAATTCACTGGATCGGTGATGCCAAACTGACTTTTATAAACTCTGCTGCGCCTGCATCAGTCAAAAAACTGTCCGGTCCGGACGTCAACAACATGTCTGTCGCCGCCAGGCTCGATTACCACGATTTTTCAATCCTTTTCCTGGGAGATCTCGAAAAGCAGGCAGAAAATGATCTGCTTACATCAGGAATCAATCTCAGGGCAACGGTTCTGAAAGTCGCTCATCACGGGGGAAGAACCAGCGCTACTTCAGAAACTCTACTGCAAGTCATAAAACCAAAAATAGCCGTGGTGTCGGCAGATTACCCACCCAAAGGCGGCATCCCCAATATGGAGGTGATCGAACGTTTGAAACAATATTGCTCAAAAGTCTATTGGACCGGACGAGATGGCGCACTTACAGTAAGTTCGTCGGGCTCAGGACCAACTGAAGTTTTCATCGGTAAAAGCAAAATTAGGGAATTTGTAGATTGAGCATCGAAACTACCAGACTTTTTAAGAATATTTGAGTCGGCTAGTCGCCGTTTATACATCAATCACATGCGATCAATCTTCATGCACGGATTGCCTTCTGATTCATTTCAAGTTATAATAATTGAGATTGACGAGCGATCTATCCTCAGCGAGAGTGGCGGAATTTGGCAGACGCACCGGGCTTAGGATCCGGCGGGGCAACCCTTGGGGGTTCGAGTCCCCCCTCTCGCACCATTTCATCTCACTGTTAACTCCTTCTCAAAGGACTATTGAGTCTCTACGGAAAAAATAAAATGAAAAAAATTTTATTGATCACCTCTTTGGTCTGCGGTATTGCATTCCTGTCAGCGAGTTCCGCTGATGCCCAGATATACTCCTACTACTACCCGAACTACTACGCGCCTCCAGGATATGCAACGCCTCCACCAGTACGTCAGAGCAATCCCCCCACTCCGTATTACTTCAGAGCTACCCCGGATCCCTATCAGATGTGGCGTCTGGACAGAAATAACAGATGGCAGGATTACCAGAACAGGTTGAGGAGTCCCCAAAACCCGGAAAGCGATCTCAGCTACATGCTCAGAACATTCTGATCACAATCCCGGCAAAGAACTCACAGCGCTAAAGCCATATCTAAAAGACCGGCTCCGTTTCCAGCCGTTTTATTCGTAAAGGAAATAGTAAAGCCCTATTGCTAAAACCAGGCTCGCTACTACTACTACTTTTATGATGAGTGATGCTTCCATGACCCCATAATAGACTAAGACCAGGACTCATCAAAATAAAATTGTTCATCAGGCATAAAAATTACCGCAAATTCGGGGTCTGATCATTTTTTATTGCCATTGAAAATTTTTTATGTTAATTATCTTGTTCATTAAAGCATTTTAACACATTGTTTTCTTTGGGCTCCGGCTGATGCAGGCAACCAGCAAAACTTACAAAATGCTTTATGTTATTTATTTAAACAAAAATTTGTTCTTGCGCCCAATAATCATTTAACATGTGACTTTCAGGTCAGACGGGGGGATTTTAGGACGCATGAGAGTATCTCTCTTTTCCAGAGGTGTCTTTTACCCGAGACACAGGCGCCTTAGTGCGTTAGGTCTCATGTGCGCCCTGTTCTTTGGCGCAATGTCTTCTCAGGCGGTTTCCCACGAGGACCCCACATTTGTAACATCCGTTGGGCTGTCGAAGAACCCATTGACAGTCACCCTGGGGTTGAAAGGCCCATCAGTTTCAATTACATCGAAAAACCTGACTAAGCCAAATCGAATTGAAATAGAGTTGCGGGGGACGAAGCTGGCTAGTGGGGTAACTGATTTTTTTAAATTTCAGTCAGGACTGCTCAGGGCAGTTCGAATAGCCGAAGATATTAACATCACGAGGCTAACCCTTGATTTTGGTAAAGCCCGGGTTCCTGATTTGAAGGTGAGTCAGACCTCAGGCCACATTGCGTTGACTCTTGTGGCTTCCCAGAACATGCCGGGCGAATTGAAGCCTGGTCACCAAAAATCCAGTGTGTTGGATAACCGTGCATCTGAGCCCAAAAAGAAAACCACAATCAACAGCGCCAGGAAATCACAACCCAGAAATGAAGATGTGGCTCGAACCGAGATTCGCAGCCAGTCACAGC
>CAZIVV010000129.1:0-2737 GCA_964542775.1 uncultured Desulfomonile sp. | reverse complement strand
CCTTGCAGATGTTTCGAGAACTAGGTTCGGTATGGATTCCTCTTTCAGGGCGTTGACAAGATCGGGAGTGTCGAAGGCCGCCGCCTCGCAGAACTTGGGATTCAGTATTATGACTCCGGCGGCTTCAGACCGTTTTACCCTGTCGATGAAGTCCTTTACCAGTCCTGACGGCTCCACATGATAACCGGTATAAGGTATCGTAGCCATGATACGGTCCGCCAGGGCCTCAAACGGGTCCACTTTTTCAGGGGTCGGCTCGTTTACGGACCTGTCTCCGGCCGCAGTCTCGTCTCCGACAAGGCGCATTCCCAGTTCGTCCATCATTTCGGCGATCTGCGGAGGGTCCCAGACTTTTCCTTTGAGGTAAACGGGCGCCAGGTCGGTGGGCTCAGATGCCGGAGATTCCCACGGTAATGATTCCATCCACCGGATGTGAGTGGAACGGTCCGAGCGTTGAGCCGATATGAACAGTGATCGCAACCTTGATATGGTCCATACTGTCGGGCTGGATTTATGTTTTGCGAAGGCGTCCCTGAGCATGGACCTGCTGCGCTCGTAAAGGGTTATACTATCTCTGAGCCTGTCCGGGTCGGGTTGCGCTCCGGTAAGACCGCATGCCCACTCATAGAGTCTTCGGTATTCCGTTATGAGATAATCCCGTGCGCCATCGAATTCCAGTCTCTTTGGAATCCTGAGAAGTTCAGACGGCTTGTTCGGAAAGAGTCGTTTCCAAAGGTGGCTGAGGTTGCGGGTGGAATCGCAAACATAGGGTATGACCAGCCCGTCGAGGAAGTCGAGTTCACCGGACAGGCCCATATCGAGTGTTCCCATGACATGTGAGCACGTATAGCCGGGTATATGCGCCTGGGAGAGAGAGACCCGGCTTGAGGCCCCTTCTATCGCAACCGGAAAGGCCCCGGCCGCATGAAGTATCTCTTCCGGAACATCAGGAAGCAGATGCCCAATGACCGTCCCATTGTTCACTGATTTGTGTTTTCTAACTTCTTGCCACGGATTATTTTCCATATCCGTAAATGGTTTCCACGGATCTATGGATTCCATCAGGACCTCCTCGCAAAATTAAATCATACTCCCGACGAGTGGATAGCATACCAGAATATCCCACGATTTCGTCATGAGAGTAAAACCAGAGCTAACCCCACGATTTCATCGTGGGCTCAAGACTTGCGGGCCTACGGCGCTTCGGACGGTACGGGGCCCCAGAAACCATGTCCAAGTCCCGATCAATCGTCTCGTAATTTTTCAGCTATCCACATCTTAATAATGGATTGGCGGGGAATCCCAAGTCGTCTGGCTTCACGGTCCAACGATTTTAGCATCCAGACGGGAAAATCAATATTTATCCTTTTCTGGTCGAGTTGAGGCCTGGTAGCCCGGGACGCGTCGAGACATTCCGACACGTCGCCACCTTCATCGAATATTCTGTCAAACTCATCTGTTTTCATAGATGTCTATCTCTTCACGCCTTGAAGGCCTCACGGATATTATTCTCACATTACGGGATCTGTAAGTGATGATTCCGGACCAATATCGACCAGAAATTTTTCCTATCACCATGAATCTCGGTTCACCGGTGGTTCTGGCCGGAATTTCCGTAAAATAAGGGTCGTTCCAAATGGCTTGAGCTTCCAGGAAGTCAATCCCATGTTTGTCCCTATTACTCAGGCTTTTGTATGGATCAAATTCAAACTCCATGTTCCCAATACTATAACATTAAATGGTGGCGTCAAGTTTTCAATGGTCCTGAGTCCCAACCCTGCCCCACGATTTCATCGTGGGCTCAAGACTTACGGGCCTTCGGCGCTATGAGGAGGGGTCCGGGGCCCTTCATGGCCCAAAGTCCTGAGCCCATAGATTCATCTATGGGGCCGTTGTTGATACGCCCGCTCCTTATCGAATTTATCCATCCTGATACTTTCCCCTACGCGCGCCCCAAACATTTTTTTTTCTTTAGCCCTGTTAGCTGCTCTTGTTAGGGGCGCCTCCTGTTAGCGCCCCTAACAGCAAGTTACAAAAATGTATAACCTGTTGAGAAAACGACAAAAATGGCTGTTGACCGCTTGTCTAGACTACGACATTATAGGCCAAACTCGGAAAAAATCAGACGGGTCCATATCACAGGACTGTAAAACAGGCCGTTGCGCATGTCCTGAACAGGCCCGGATTTAAAAGTTCAACTTTGGACGAAAACGTCTTCGTCCCTTCTGTTTTTCAATTTAAGGAGGAAGGTTATCATGAAACGTAAATTATTCATGCCGATGTTAGCTCTCGGCGTCATGCTCTGCCTCATGGTTCCCGGAGCCAACGCATGGGAGTTCTCCATGGACGGTGTCTTCACATGGCAGTACACCAAGGCCGGACAGTTGGGCTCAAACGGCTTTTTTGGACCATATGATGTAGACAACTCAGTAAACGGACAGTATGCAAGCCTTAATGGCTGGTTCGGCCCTCGTTTTGGAAACGTTTTTGACACCGTCGAGATGACATCGGGGTCGGACGCAGCTTATAACGTGATCTACATGTCGACAAACATGCAGGTCCGAATCAACGAGGCGATCCGTGTTCGCGGCAATTACTACCTTGCCGCATGGAATTATCTGACCCCTAACCAGGACGCCAGAGCGGACCTTGTTTCTTATGGCTATCCATCCATGACGTTCGACGGTGTCCAGAGGTCGTTTTCTCCCGGTTACTGGAGAACACTGTGGCTAACCGC
>CAZIVV010000128.1:0-32110 GCA_964542775.1 uncultured Desulfomonile sp. | reverse complement strand
TGATTACCTCAGACAAAGGGGTATAGTCCCTCAGTTTATGACGGATACTGAGGTCAGCGTGCTTCTGTTTGATTTGTGGAACCGTGTTTACGGCTATCCACTGGAAGTCATCATAGAGGCGCTGGCGCCAACAGGTGAACTGGACTTTGACCTTCTGGCTCCTGAAAAACAGCAGCTTTATGATACCGTTCAGTCAACGCACATTCACACATCCCCGGACGGTCCCTGGTTCTTTATCATCGCCAGGAACCTGCCGGAGGAAAATAAATTTCAGCTTCTGGGAATCACTGACACATCTATGCTCAGACCACAGGTATTTTCCATATACGACGGAGAAGCCCAGATTGGACTTCTGTGCTCCGAAAAACAGGCAATAGATGCGACCCTCAAGTCCATATCTGATGAAGATGACCGGTTCAGTCCGGTGGCTGACAAATTCTGGAACGCCAGGGGAGGCTCTTCTTCCGACGGTGGAGCTTTTATGTTTGACCTGTCTCCTGATGATTGTGGCGACATGAAACTCACCTGTCGTGACAAATTCGGATCCATTGTGGAAATTGAAAAGAGAATACCCCTCAATATTTCAGAGGTGGTTGTAAAACCCGTGGATTACGAATCGTTGAATCAGGAATTGATCCGTACTCTCAAGAGCCGAAATCCCAAGGAAGTGTTGGCCATGTTTCAGGAACATGCCTCATCCTGGGATTACAACACATTGCGCTGGCTAGTGTCCCGGATCGGAAAACTTGGCCAAAATGACGGAGAACTGCTTTTCCCGGCAATAGAGTCGCTAACTCTGCTTCTGGACAGAAAAATACAATTAGGAGACAAAAAGCGATCTGCTTTTGTTAGACTTCTGAATGATGAGCTTAATGCCATTTTCAGGTCCATTCCTCTAATAACTGAGACTCTGAAGCTCGGTTATCTCACTCGTATAGACTATGAATCGAGAGAGGCTTTGCGACCACCGCTAGCTATTGAAAAGGCCCTCCTTGTGGACGCTAGTGATTTTGAACCTGAGGGTGATGACTGTGACGCTGTGTTAATTGCAGCGGCATACAAGCTTGGCTGGAGGAATTTTGTCGTTTTTGATCTTCGGGGCCAGCGTTTTGAGGGTTGCGGCTTTGGCGCCATGACCGATGGCGTCCGTATGGATCTTTATGGTTCCTCTGGCGACTACATCGGTAGCGGTATTGACGGTATGGAGATCCACGTTCATGGAAACGCCCAGGATCAGATTGGGCAGATCATGAAACGTGGAACTGTAGTGATACATGGTGATGTTGGCCAATGTTTCATGTACGGCGCCAAAGGGGGCTCCGTTTATGTTTTGGGAAATGCGGCAGGACGTCCGTTAATAAACGCGGCTGGAAAACCCCGGGTTGTAATCAATGGAACGGCCCTGGATTATCTCGCTGAGAGTTTTATGGCTGGTGATCCGCTGAACGGAGGTGGCTTCGTTATAGTGAATGCTCTGACCATAGACGAAGACGGCGCCATAACGTTCCTTCAGCGACCCTATCCAGGCTCCAATCTCTTTTCCCTGGCGTCTGGAGGAGCGTTGTATGTACGTGATCCTTTCAGACAAATGGTGGAAGAGCAGCTCAACGGTGGCGTTTTTGCTGAACTGTCTATTGAAGACTGGCGTCTCATTCATCCTTATCTTCTGGAGAATGAAAAGCATTTTGGTATTTCGGTGGAACAGCTGTTGACAGTCGACGGCAAGCTTAGAAAACCCAATGAAGTGTATAGAAAGGTTACTGCAGTCTCGCTGGCGCTATTGTCGCAAATCCCGAGCACCGACGATTCAGTGTGGGATGCGGATGGAGCGGCTGCATAGATTAAAAAACGTATTCCTGATTCAGTTGAGAAAGAGGCCTTTGAGCCTCTTTTTCATTTTTCTGGAAAGCAAGGACTTTTGGGGCCGGCGCTTGTTCTCTGATAGACAATCACCATCCGTCATTCTGGCAACTATCATGGGTAAATGGACCTTCAGTATGCTATAGCTTTTTATACTGAGGGGCTTTTTCAAGGTAGATTCAATTCATGACTGGAGACTTGGGATGAAATGGAAATACAGAAAAATCTCGGAACGCGAATTGTCCGACACTAATGTTACAAATGTCGATTCATCGAGTGACTCTCTCATGGAACACCATGAAAACAGAAGCATGTTCAACTATATAGCTCCATTCTATGACAAGACCAATGTTATACTTTCTTTGGGCCAGGACCGCTACTGGAGGAGGAAAGCAGTTAGTCGCCTGCTCACTAGCCGGGTGCGGCTTGTGATTGACATCGGCGCAGGAACGGGGGATATCGGCCTGAACATCACAAGGCGCAGTCCGGAAACATCAGTGATAGGAATAGACACATCCATCGGGATGATGAAGGTAGGCATGGAAAAAACACATGACCTTGGAGTCGATCACAAGGTCATGTTCTGCTCGTCTGATGTGCTGAAAATATGCTTTGCAGACAACACATTCGATGCAGCGATAACATCATTTTGCATCAGAAATGTGGGGGATCGCAAAGGAGCGTTACTGGAAATTTTCAGGGTTCTGAAGAGTGGAGCCAGGCTAATCATAGTTGAACTGACACAACCCCAGGGATTGTTCATGAAACCTCTGTTCAAAATCTATTCCAGGATAGTAACTCCAACCATCACTCGGCTGTTTTCTTCAGTGTCGGCTTATGATTATCTGACGGAATCCATGGCCGATTTCCCAAGGCCAGCAGATTTTAGCGCCATTCTGGAACAGACTGGATTTAAAAATGTAAACTTCTCCACGCTCACATTTGGCATCGTTACAGTATTCGAAGGCGTCAAACCTTAACTCATATTCAGAGCGATTTTCTGATCTCTGATTTAATCATGTTGATGCACTTGGTAACGGGAATCTCTTTAGGACACGCTCTTGTGCATTCAAAATGGTTCTCGCATGCCCAGGCGCCGTTTTCGATGTTTAGTTGCGATAAACGCTCTAGTCTCTCATCGTCCCTGGAATCGAAAATCCTTCTGAATGCCTGCACAAGTGGCGCAGGACCACAGAAATCATCGTTCTGGTTCACTACCGGGCAAGAAGCAGTGCAGCACGCGCAAAGTATGCATCTAATGGCAAGATCCACTTTCTTTCTGTCTTCCGGTGATTGGAGCCTTTCTTTTTCAGGAGCCTCAGATGCTTTCAGATAAGGTCTTATTTCCGCAACCCGCTCAAAGAATGGATTCATGTCTACAATCAAGTCTTTCAATGGCTTGAACGATGGCAGCGGTTCAACAAGTATTTCTTTCGAATCAAAATCCTTTACAAGTTTTTGACATGCCAGGGAACATTTTCCGTTAATTCTCATGGCGTCTGATCCACACACACCGTGAGCGCATGACATTCGATAAGCAATGGTTCCGTCCTGAGTCCATTTTATGCGGTTAAGACAATCCAGAACACGTTCATTTCCCTGAGCCTCAACAAAATATTCCTTGTAGTATGGCTGAGGATCTACGTCAGGGTCAAACCTGAATATTTTTAATTTAATTTTCATCAGTAAGTCCTAGCTTTTGGTTCGAAACGGGAAATATTGACAGGCTTGTAGAAAATTTCATTTCCGTCAGAATTTTTTTGGATCATGGTGTGTTTCAACCAGTTTAAGTCATCCCGCTGCGGGAAATCTTCCCTGAAGTGAGCCCCCCTACTCTCCTGACGGGCTATCGCCGACTTCAGTATTGTCTCGGCAAGTCCAATGAGGCATTCCAACTCAAGAGCCTCTGTCAGATCGGTGTTATATTTCGCAGATTTATTTTCGATACAGATGTTGCTGTATCTTTCCTTAATGGAATCGAGTTCACGCAGAGCTGATTGCATGTCAGCCGCATTTCTGAAAACAGAACACTTGTCCATCATGAGAATCTGGAGATCATTTCTGACTGGAAATGGTCTCTCGCCGCCAGTTCGGTTCAGCAAGGCCTGAATTCTCAGTCTGGAGTCATCAGCCAATTGAGTTGATCCCTTGCCCATGTGAAGCCTTGGCAATTCTTCCGCAATCTTTTTTCCAGCCCTGCGCCCAAAAACTACCAAGTCAAGCAGTGAGTTGGTCCCGAGACGATTAGCGCCATGCACTGAGACACACGCGGCCTCACCAGCTGAGTATAACCCAAGAATGGGCTCATCAAATTTGTCCAGAACACGCCCATCCAGATCGGTAGGAATGCCGCCCATCATGTAGTGGCACGTTGGCGTAACCGCTATCGGTTCTTTTGTGACATCCACTCCGAGGTATATTTTGGCAAATGAAGATATGTCAGAAAGCTTTTCAGCTATTTTTTCCTCCCCAATGTGAGTCAGATCAAGATCCACGTAATCTTCGCCATTTATCCCTCTGCCTTCCCTGATCTCAGTCCATATGGCCCGAGACACAACGTCACGTGGAGCCAGGTCTTTTAGAGTCGGAGCATAAATTTCCATAAATCTTTGACCGGTGCGGTTTCTGAGTATTCCTCCTTCGCCACGGGTAGCTTCACTAATCAAAACCCCTAGACCGTGAATTCCTGTCGGATGGAATTGAACGAATTCCATGTCTTCCAGAGGAACCCCTGCCCGGTAAGACAGATATACGCCATCGCCTGTATTGGAAAAACAGTTTGAATTTGTTTTAAAGACGCCTCCAAAACCACCGGTGGCAATGAGGACAGCCTTTGATCTGAAGGTATGCAATTCACCAGTCGCCAGTTCATAGGCCACTATGCCTGAAACCTGGCCGTGCTCGATGATGATGTCTACCAGGTAAAATTCGCTGAAAACATGGACAGCTTTTTCAACGGCCTTACCGTACAAAGTATCAAGAATTACTCGTCCGGTTCTGTCTGAGGCGTAACAAGCCCTCTTCACAGGGCCTTCTCCAAAGTTTCGCGTGTGTCCGCCAAATGCCCTTTGGGCTATTCTTCCATCAGCCGTCCTGTTGAAAGGCGCCCCCATGTGCTCAAGCTCGTACACTGCACGTTCAGCGTCTCTGGCCAATGTCTCCGCTGCATCTTGATCTGTCAGGTAATCGCCTCCCTTGACAGTATCATACATGTGCCACTCCCATGAATCAGGCTCTTCATTTCCCAAGGCAGCAGATATTCCACCCTGAGCCGCGCCCGAATGAGATCTGGTAGGAAAAACCTTGCTGATCAAGGCGACCTTCGCTGACGCAGGTATCTCAAGAGCGGCACGCAAACCAGCCAAACCGGATCCGACTATGACTACATCATGAACATGTTCCATTGTGACTTTCCATTCCCGTCAAAAAACGATTTCCAACAATTACAGTGAATTATGACGGCAAGATCAAATTTCCCGATTCTCTCCTTGTCAATCAATTGGGTGATGAGTCAATAGATTCATTTTTATTCTTCAGTGACTCTATTGTTAACCGGATCGTAAACACATCCCATGAGTCCACAATAGTTGCCGACGTACTGAGCCTCTGGCCTATACAGCATCGGCTTTTCCTGGGCTTCACCAAATTTCTCCTCAATTATGTGGCTGCACCAGCCAGCAATTCTGGATATGGCAAAAATAGGCGTGAAGATATCTCTCTCTATGCCCATCATGTGATAAACCGGCGCGCTGAAAAAATCGACGTTGGGGCGAATTTCATTCTTTCCCCTGCTGTTAAACTCCTCCAGAGCGACCCTTTCAATAGTTTTGGAGAGTCTGTCCCATGTTTCTACTCCTGAAGTTGCAGCAAGTCGTGTAGCCATGTCCTTTAAGTACTTGGCTCTCGGGTCCATCGTTTTGTAGACTGCGTGACCCATTCCCATTATTTTTTTACCTGAGTCGATCTGATTCCTGACCCATTTTTCGATGTCAGGTTCATTCTGCAGTTCCAGAAGCATACCCATTACCCTCATGTTGGCCCCACCATGCAGGCTACCGGATAAGGCTCCAATCCCTGCTGTCACTGCCGCATACATATGGGCCTTGGTGGAACATACCTCCCTGCAGGCGAAAGTTGACGCGTTGAATGTGTGATCGGCATGTAGAATCAGGCAGCAGTCGAGATCTCGGGCAGTTTGTTCATCAGGTTTCTGACCGTGTAGCATCCATAGGAAATTGGCGGCATGGCTCAGATCAGGATCTGGAAGCAAAGGATCAAGTCCATTTCGGATTCGATGCCAGGCCGCAACAACGCTGGGAAGCCTGGCTATCAACCGGGCAGCCATCCGCTCGTTAGCATGTCTCGAATCACTCGAAAGATCAGGGTCATCCATTGCAAGCATCGGCACGCTGGCCTGCAAAACGTCCATGGGATCGGATTTGACCGGTAGCTTTCTCAAACATTCAATGATGTAATCAGGGAGCATACTGTAATCGAAAATCTCTTTAGAAAAGTCAGACAATTTGTCGGATGAAGGGAGATCACCGTTCAATAGCAGGTAGGCTGTTTCCAGGTAGGTCGACTTCTCTGCGAGTTCCTCGATTCTGAAACCGCGATAAATTAGTATTCCCTGGACACCGTCGATAAAACTAATTTTCGTGTCAGCTACTGTTACGCCTCTCAACCCAGTGTTCTTGATGGAGACTGTTTCTTTCATGCCACCCTCTTGGTCTTTTGGTTTTATTGTTGGAAAACTATTATCATAAAGCTAAGTAATTAAAAATGAATGGTTGGAAATGCAGCGACAAAAACCAGCCTTAACCGGTTTTCAGTGGTCCCTGTGTGATCAGGATTCAGTGCCCTTGAAGTGATCAGTGGATTTGATTGCGAAGCGCCGTCCGTAATAGAAGCGCCTCGCATTATCAGCATTACGCTACTTTAAAAGTACCTTATTGATTAGTCGGCAAGGAAAAAATCGGCCTTCTTGGCGCCACATACAGGACACTTCTCCGGGGCTTCATCCGCTATCGTATATCCACATTTGGGACAAATGTAATAGTCCTTCTCAGGTATAGGATTGCCGGCTTCCATTGCTTTGATTGCCTTGTCATAAAGATCGCCATGAATTTTCTCAACCTCATTGGCCCAATTAAAAGACAGGGCGGCTGCGCTGTTCTTCTCAGCCTTGGCCTCTTCAATGAACTTCGGATACATGGAAGAATACTCAAAATGCTCTCCGCCGAAAGCAGCCTTGAGGTTTTCCAGCGTGCTGCCTACTCCCTTGAGCACATCCAGGTGCTTCAGCGCATGTACTGTCTCAGCGGCAGCAGCGGCCTTGAAAAGTTTGGCTACACCTTTGTATCCCTCAGCTTCAGCTTTTCTAGCGAAAGCTGTGTATTTTCTGTTGGCCTGGGATTCTCCGGCAAAGGCTTCCTTGAGGTTGTTTTCAGTCTGACTCATCTTTATAAGCTCCTTCAATAAATAATCATGTGGGTTAGTAGGACCCACGAAAGGTGATTCATGATCAATTTCCGACTTAAACTAGCCCCTTATAATTCTGGGCAGCATCATCTGATGGTGTGGGCATATCGATTCCGGGTTCTGGTATGCGCAGTTGGCAAAAGCTACCATGTAATCTCTCATACTTGTAAACTGTACTACTTCATCGACAAAACCGCGTTTGGCGCAATACAGAGGCCTTGACTGGTCATAATACTGCTTGGCCAAAGCATTCATCTTGTCAATAACTGGACCGAGGTCTCTTCCTGAGTCTTTCTCTTTGACTAGTCTTCGGGCAAACGAGGCCGCAGATGCGGTTTCCCCATGCATAACCGAGATTTCCGTTGCAGGAGTGCCAAGGGTAAACGCGCAGTGATTGTTTGCTGTCGGGCCACCCATTATGTAATGGGCAGCAGCGGTACCCTTTCTCAAGACAAAAAGCATCATTGGAACATTGGTTTGCTCAATCGAGTAAATCAGGCTCTGCCCAAGACCCAGCAGTTCGGCCTTCTCAGCGATGTCACCAACATCTATTCCCGATGTGTCCTGGAACCAGATGATAGGCACCCGGTCTCTACCGCAAAGGGTCACAAACTCATTCATTTTTATCAGACCCTGCCTGTAAAGCTTGCCTCCAATACCGGGATAATCAGCATATTCAGGGTAGCCCATACCAAGGAATCCCTGCTTGTTGCCTATTACTCCCATCAAAAAGCCGTCTATTTTGACTAGTCCGGTATATACTTCCGGACCGTAGGTAGGCCTGAACTCCATGTGTTCACTGTTGTCGGTGAGTCTGGCGAGAACCTCAACGAAATTGTAAACCGCCTTGGGATTCATCGGGATCAGTCTGTCAAGATCTTCCTGACTGAAACGAGGCTCCGCAGGATCAGCTACCCTGAAAAACTTCGGATTATAGGCGGGAACATAGCTCATGTATTCTTTCAGGGCATCAAGCACCTGCTCTTCTTTCTCGAAAACCGCCTTGAAAAATCCCGTTGAATCATAGTGAACTTCCACACTTCCCGGCGGCACTTCCTTGAAATGTCTCGTAGCTTCTATCAGGGCCTCTGCGCCTTCAAGATCAAAAAAGCCCTTGGGACTCATGCCACTAACAATTCCACCTCCTCCGACAGCGATGTTACAGTCCTTATGCGCCAACAGAATGGTTGGGCTAATTCCCTGATATCCGCCTCCAGCCGGGTTCGTTCCATAGATACCCGCCAGAATGGGAAGACCAAGTTTTCCGAGTTCAGCGTGCCTGAAGAATGTCGCTCCACCACCTCTACGGTCAGGATAAACTTCTTCCTGCTCTGTCAGTTTTACTCCCGAACAATTAACAAGCCAAACCAGTGGTATATGAAGTCTCTTGGCCAAATCCGTGACCCTGAGAACATTGTCGGACTGTCCTGAAAT
This sequence comes from uncultured Desulfomonile sp., assembly GCA_964542775.1. Lineage (GTDB taxonomy): Bacteria > Desulfobacterota > Desulfomonilia > Desulfomonilales > Desulfomonilaceae > CAITZA01. The sequence goes on along the minus strand of CAZIVV010000128.1, from coordinate 23,335 downwards.
CCAGGCTCCAGCCATTACCTTATTGTCAAATCCAATAATTACCGCCCATTTCCCTGAAATCTTCCCTAACCCGTTCACTACACCGGTACAACCTTCCTCGTTGTCCTTTGGGTTAAATATCGAGTGCAGGGGCCTCCAAGTGCCGGGATCGACCAGATACTCCAGCCTTTGCCAAACCGTCATCTGTCCACGTTCATTAATTTTTGACGTAGGTAAACCCGCCGAACGGACTCTTTCCAGTTCCTCATGAAGCTGCTTTTCAACTTCCTTCACGAGGGAAACATTTGCTTCGGTCTGCTTGATGTTTGCTTCAGTCAGCGCTTTGCCGATTCCCGTCATCTTCTCGAAGTACGGTCTCATCCAGTCTCCTCCATTGCCAGCATATTTGATGATGAATTTCAGGCTTTGAAAACATAACAATATTCATTAATGTTTTCAATAGATAGTCGAACTAAAAAATCCGCATCTAGTCAATCATAATTCATTAGACAGAACATTTGAACTACTAAAAATTGAGCGGACTGGCCTGTAAAAGAAAACTATTCGAACCGCTAGGTCCAGTCAGATCCTTTGAGACGCGCTACACTATACACTATCGGAAATGATATAGTCTATCGATATTAGCTTGACATTCTTCTCAGCAAGGGCAGTTTTTCGGGCTGACTAGAAACTTTGTCGGTCATCTTCGTCTGACTTGTGTTTGACCTCTTTCAGTTCGTCTGGAGAGAAATCCAGTTTTCTTGGGGGTATGCTCCTTAAGGCGGGGAAAATTCCCTTGAAACGGGGGGAGAGTTGTTCCATTTTGTCTGGAGAATAATTGGACCAGTAGGGAGTTGAATCCTCTTCTTCGATCAATACTGTAAGTAACAGAGCAGGATAACGGTAGCGCGGGTTGTTTCCCAGGAATGTCAGCATTTCCTTGGCGCGCAGGAACTCTTCTCTTCGACGATTGATTTCTCCGAGCAAATACATTACCATAGCAGGTTCACCCTTGGTGAGATTTCTTCTAAGGGCGTCATCCAGGAATTTGTCGGCTTTTTCAAGGAGAATCTTTTCATTGTGGATTGCGCCGAGCTCACGAGCAACCCAGGATCCTTTAAGACTGACTATTCCGAGATCTCTGGGATTAAGACCGCGTGTTTCGAGGATTGATATCATTCCTGATCGTCCTAACGCTGATAGATCCTCCATGTCGGCGCTTTTGAATATTTCAGCGTATTTTTTTGACTTTACCAGTGTTTTTATATTTTCTGAGACTTTTGAATCAAAATCCTGTGTGCGGTAAGAGAAAAAGCAATTTGGACAGGTAGCTACTTCAGAGGAACGGTTGCAGTCTCTCGGCACTAGCCTGTAATCCAGACCATAGCCAAAAGTGGGCGTGTTTTTGTTATCATTGTTAGTCAGAACATGTGAAAAATGGTTGTTACAGACTGGACATGCTAGAACTTTTGACAAACTGTTCACGCAATCCTCCTTAAGAAACTAATAAGCGCTAAAACCAAACATAAAAGCTGTATGAATCAAATATATCACAATCGAGCTTAATTGGCTATGATTTTCTTAATAGAAAACTTTGTGTAGTCGATACATCAAACTAGAATAATTAAATTAAGAGGAATGAATTGATAGAAGACTTTACAGACCGGCGAATCGATTATTCCAGCCAAATGAATCCGGAACAGTATTGCGCCATAAGCATTCCGGAAGGTCCGGCTCTTGTAATAGCGGGCGCCGGATCAGGTAAGACCAGGACCATAGTATACCGGGTGGCCTGGCTCATAGACCACGGAACAGATCCGCGCAACATACTCCTGCTCACCTTCACGCGTAAGGCCGCTATGGAGATGCTCACCCGTGCTACGGATCTTCTGGATGGCAGAGCCTCCATGGTCTACGGGGGAACCTTTCATTCAGTAGGCTACTCACTGCTAAGAAAATATTCTGACTCCATTGGCATAGACCGATCCTTCTCAATTATGGACCAGCGAGACATACTGGACGCAATTGAACAGGCCAAGAAAAACCTGTCCCCGAATATTTCGGATCTAAAATCTTTCCCTAAAGCCAAGACGCTATATGAAATCCTGAGTCGCTCCGTAGGGTCTTCCAAAGAGATCGAGAAAACAGTTGAAAGCCGTTATGCTCACTTCGAGGACTTTATCAAGGAAATCAAACAGATAAGCATTGAATACCAAAACATAAAGAAAACAAATTATCTGTTGGATTATGATGATCTTCTCACGCAGTCAGTGAGACTTCTGGAAGAAGACGAACAGCTCAGGGTCCGTATTTCTTCAAACTGGCTTTATCTGCTTGTGGATGAGTATCAGGATACCAACCGACTCCAGGCCAGGATGGTCAGAATGCTGGCTACCGGTCATGACAATGTGATGGCAGTTGGAGACGATTCTCAGAGCATTTATTCATTCAGGGGCGCTAACTTCCAAAACATAATGGAATTCCCTGATTTGTTCCCCGGAACCAGGATTATAAAACTGGAAGAGAACTACCGGAGCACTCAGCCTATACTTAATGTCACTAACCAGATTATCGACTTCTCATCTCTTGGATACCGCAAGCGTCTTTTTACACGGCAATCTAGCGGGCCGCTGCCAATTCTGGTCAGACCGGTTTCTGAACAGGACCAGAGCCGAACAGTCACGAGGATCATTCAGGATTCAATCCAATACGGGGGGCGTCTCAAAGATATTGCCATTCTTTTCCGTGCAGGCTTCCATTCTTTTGAGCTTGAGGCGGAGCTAGCCCGTAACTCAATCCCCTTTGTCAAATTCGGTGGTTTCAAGTTCGTGGAAAGTCAGCACATAAAAGACGTTCTGGCTTACCTGAAAGTTTGTAATAACCCCAGAGACCTGGTCAGTTGGGTCAGGGTCCTCAAAATGATCCCGGGTATTGGTGAAAAAACCGCCATCAGGTTGGCCAACAACATTGCTGATGACTTCTCCAGCTCAAACTTGCAGGCAATCAGCGAAAAGTCCAAAAAACACAAAGAGTTGCTTAATCAGCTTTTCGGGGTCTTTATCAAACTCAGGAGTGACGAATCCTCCCTAATAGACACGCTTGAGACGGTCATAAAATATTACCTTCCATATCTACAGGCTAATTTCGATAACTACCCCAAACGCCTCAAAGACCTAGAACAGTTAGCTTCCATGGGCGCAACCTACACTTCCATAAGCGATTTTCTGGCGGATGTGGCCCTTGAGCCACCTGAAATCGAACAGACCGATTTCTCAGGCTCTTCACATAGAGTTACACTATCAACGATCCATTCTGCCAAGGGTCTGGAATGGGAAACAGTAATCCTCATCTGGGCAACAGAAGGACGCATACCATCTCCGATGGCCTTTAATTCGGCGGAAGACCTGGAGGAAGAACGCAGACTGGTCTATGTGGCTACAACAAGAGCCAAGAGAAATCTTGTCATCATGGCGCCTCAAACCATTTACGACAGAAGACTGGGAACCATCCCTGTAGCGCTGTCGCGCTTTTTTGAACAGTTGGATCCGGATAGTTTCCAGTTGTACAAGTCACCATAAATAAGGAGTCTTAGTCGGAATTACCCCCAAAACATATTCCCAATAACGCTGAATGGAGCGTAGACTTCTTGCTGAATCAAATGTATTGTCGACTGACGATCCCAGTGGCTGACGAAAAGACTTGACAGCCGAATCGATGAGGTCTAAACTTTTGGTTTATTCGACGGAGAGATGACCGAGAGGCCGAAGGTGCTCGCCTGCTAAGCGAGTGTAGGGTGTGAAGCCTTACCGAGGGTTCGAATCCCTCTCTCTCCGCCATGGTTGCTATTTCATTCCGGGCATCACGAGCGAAAATCGTCACCATCGGTTCGCTTTCACACCGTTAAACCCCCAGAACTAAACAGCCACATTGAACACATCTATTCAAAAACAGTAATCCATTGCAACGATTACTCCGGATACCTTCAAAGTGATTTTATTCATCCATAAATTTTGGCGCTCTCTTTTCAAAAAATGCATTGACTCCTTCTGAGAAATCCTTTCCTCTGTATGCCTCTCGACGCAACTGCTGAATCTCTTCAAAGTCATCCGGGTTTAGCGCAGGCCCGGAAGTGAGTTTCCTTAACTCAGCTTTAAGGAGACGGACCACTTTTGGCGCACGAGATGCGATTGTATCGGCGATCTGATATGTAGTCTTTTCAAGATCTTCTCGATCTACCAACCGGTTGAGCAATCCGAATTTAAAGGCGTCTTCAGGCGAAATCGGGTTGGCCGTGAAAAGCATCTCCTTAATTATGTGGAGTGGCAACACCCCGAGAAAATGAGTCAGACCAGCCGCGTTGTATGGAAGGCCTATCTTGGCCGGAGTTATGGCGAATGAAGACGATTTAGCGCCCACCAGAATATCGCAGGTCATTGCGAGGTCACACGCTCCACCCCACACACTTCCCTCGATCATTGCAATCACTGGAGCAGGGTATGATCTGACCCTGTGTAGCAGCCGTTCAAACCCAACGTTCCATGTTATCGGATCCTGACCGTCAAGAGGAATCTCCTTCATGTCGTGTCCTGCTGACCATACTTTGGCGTTGGGATAGGCCCTGAGAATGATTACACGAACCTGCTGTTGTTCAAACTCGTCAAAGGCATTGAGAACACCTTCGACAAGCTCCGAACCAAGACAATTAGCCTGATGGGGATTATTCATTGTGACTACACCAATGTTCCCACCCATGAGTTTCATCTCTACAATAGATTCAGGAGAAGGCAGAGTTGTGCCATCCATGATTTGTTTTCCTTTCTGTTGCTTGACGCTTTGCATTCAGCGTTATTTTCTGAAAAACTCTCTTATTTTTTCACTGTAGGCCCCCAAAGCCGGAGGCGGACTCGAAGCTCAGGAAGAATCTAAAGCCCCTAATTGGAGTGGTTTACCAGGGGTTGGTCGTATGCAAAATCCAGATTATTCCGACGCTCGTCTGCCTGATGTGGTCCACACAGGGCTGATGGCGCAAGCGCCCATACGTGAAGGGGGCTGTGCAAACTGCTCCTTACCTTATGATCCTGTCAGGGGTTACCAGCCTCCCCTACGTCTAGCCATTCGGCAAGACAGGAAGCATAAAACGGGTCCAGATGGCGTTTGGAGTACAGAAATACAGTTCCGACAGACGTAATCGTCCGGGCTATGTCCTGATACTCCAGGGATCGTTCCATTTCCAGCAAGCGTTGCATGATCTGTTCGTGAGTGAGATCGAATGGTGAATCCATGAACAAATCCAGAGGAACTGGACGAGGATATACTGCCGAATTCTCCCGAACAATTTCAGCCAAGAGGGAATCTTCTTCTTTCCTCGAAAGAATTTCAGCATATTGATCAGTCATGCTGATTGACGAATAGTACATGGGACTTCTGTTGGTGGCCACAATTGTTTTTATGTCGTTGTGCGCCAATGTGATCTGCTCGAGTTCGTTGCGCCAAAACGATGAGTTGTGAGCCTGAGCCAGTTTGAGGTTTTGCGAGCTGTCCAGGCAACTCAGAATCTCATCAGTTTCGATAAGTCTTCCTTCCTGGCTAGCCTTACGAATCCTATCAAGGATTTCAAGACGAATTTCATCAATTTTTAGAGCGTCTTCTTTCATGGTATCAGTTCAAGTTTTGCGAGTTCATCGGCCACGTCGTTGAGCCCAAGCTTTCGATAGGATTCTGTAGTTGGAGCCCCGCTTTTTCTGTCCCATCCCATCTCATCGTAAAACATGTCCATGGCCGTGCTCATGTCCTGTTTGTCCATACCAATTGTTCCAGGAGTAAAAGCGGGTCTTCCTGATGGGTCAGAAAACACCCAGTCAGGTATGGTGTCATGTTGAATCCTCAGGTTCCTGGAACCCATATCGCGTATTGTAATGGCTCTATGAAGCGTAAAGATGCGTTCAGCGACCATGTCCAGTTCTTCTCTAGACTTCCTGTCCCCAGTCACCAGACTGTATAACAACGACTCCATGGAATCGTCCCCACTATAATTCCTGTCTCTCAGCGGTGAAGCGACCCAAGGCCCCATCCAGTTACATAGAGAGAGGGAATCATGAAGTTCCTTGCGCAGGATAGACCATTTTGCCATTTTTGCCTTGAAAATGTTCATGGGAGAATAAGCAGAAACCGCATCTACAGCTTCTGAAGATCCCCAGATTTCCTCTGCCAGCCTCTTCTGGACCTTTATAGGTAATCCGTTGCGGGTAAAGTTGGAATGGGAATGGCATTGAGCGTCACGATTGTACTGAGTATTGATGATGACACCACATTGGCCGGCATCCTCATTTGCATGATGCTTAGGGTGTCCCATTTTCCAGTATGCCAACGACTGATCCTGCTGCCAGTCTTTCTCCTGGATACCCCACATCTCCAGATGGTAGCCCGTCCCGAGGCCTAGCGCAGTAGCCAGTTCGCCTTGCTTCTCCGATATACGCGGTATGACTTCAAATAGAAAAGTCGGGTCTCCTTTCTCATACCGGTCCCATGAATAGCTCCTGAATTCGTCGGATCCAAGTTTCTTTTTCAGAATGCCGCTGTAGTAAAGCTGTTTCAGATCACGCTGCATCTGAAGGTAATTATCCCAAACCCCCAGATCATCAGCCAGGTGCATACCAACCATGCATGCTTCAATAGCTGTTTGACCCTTCGAACCATCAGGAAAAGATTTGAAAAATTCCCGACCCGAAACCAGTCCCACACATGTGTTCTGACCTACCTCAGGAATTCCATATTTATCGGAGACTGCAGGAACTTTGAGGACAGTATGGCATCTGATGGGGCAACCAGCGCAGCCATTTCCTCTGACCGTGTATTTCCAGGCGCTTTCCCCAAGAAAATAAGCAGCATTGTTGGTCCTGTAAGCGATCCTGTTGAGGTTGTTGGGGGCACATGTTCCCGTGACTATGTTTGGACTGGCTGAGCCCCAACTACGACCTTTGGAAGCGAGCCAACGGGTTGGGCCGTAGTATTCAGCCCAAGGTTGTGGTGATTCAGGAACAACATGCTGATTGTTCGCGCCCAATAGGGAGAGATGATAGTTTACAGCCTTTTCCCATTCGTCTTTCCTGCCAGCAATCCTGACACTTTCTGTTCCCCGAACGCCGATAGCCTTCAGATTCTTTGACCCCATTACTCCGCCTACCCCGCCAGCGGAATGCGAATATGAGTTCATCACTACAGACATTGGAACAAGATTCTCACCTGCTTGACCAATAGCGGCAACGCAAGCTTGAGATCCCATTTGCTGGCTTATTTCGATGGTGGCCCGACGTATCCCCTGTCCCCACAGTTTCCTCGCATCCTTTATTTCTGCCTTTCCATCGACTATTTTCAACCACACTGGATGATCAGCCTTACCTTGAATGATAATAGCGTCAAAACCGGCATATTTTAGCTCGGAGGCAAAATGACCTCCCATGTGACCACTAGCGACCAGGGCCTTCGGCCAGCACGTCGGCCAGAGGGTAGTTACAGCGGTTCGTCCGTTGCATGGAGCGCTTGTGCCCGCAAGTGGACCCACAGCAAAAACAATCCTGTTTTCAGGATCAAAGGCTTTTGTTCCCACCGGCGACTCGTCCCACATGACCTTATAGCCAATACCGGTACCTCCAAGGTAGTCCTTGAACTTTTCCATTGTTGGCTCAGTAGAGATTTTACCTGTTGATAAATCCACACGGAGAACCTTTCCGGTCCAGCCTCCTATATCAGTCATTTTTGTGGTCTCCTCAGTTACTTCTTGTGGCAATCGTTGCAGGATTGGGATTTTTCCAGCGGGACTACCGCTGATGGAGCAATTCTGGGCGTTGAGATGTGTGTGAGATCTCTCCATGAGACGTAGCTGAGCGCTTCCGCTGGGCAGGCCGCCACACATTTAGGGTTCCCGTCACAAAGAAAACATTTCGTAGCCTTTTCAGTTTCTGAATCAAACGACATCATTTCCCATGGACAGGCTTTGAGACACATCCTGCATCCGACACACCTCTCAGGATCTACAACCCGGGCTTTGGTGACCTTAGAAAGAACAATCGCATCATTAGGACATGCGTTCGCACATGGAACGGGATGAGCGCATTGGTTACAGGTATCCTGAATTACAAGCCCGTTCCCCCACAAACCCTGACCATTTTGACCGTTACGCGCTCCGCCAGGACCGAAATTCATGTTTCGAGAAATCTTGATTCTGGAAATAGTTGGAGAAGCTTTTCCGTCATTGAACTCACTACACGCCAGTTCACATCGCCTACAGCCCACACACTTGGTTGGATCTCCCAGAACAATTCCATTCGCATTCTCGATGATGATCAGTGGACTATCGGTTGTTGCCCAAGAGTCGGCCAAGGGTGACGCTGCAGCAAGGACCCCGCTTATGAACAAAAAATCACGCCTTGATAAACAGGAGACCTGATCCGCTAATTCCAGATATTTACCTCGAGTTTCATTCTTTTCATTTTCAAGGTCCATTGATCTACTCCTGATTGAACCTCTCGCATACTCATGTTATCGCTGTGTCCTTAAATTTTCGAGTGTCTGGGGCCCATTTCACATCCTGGACCCAGAGCATTCATGATACGCGGATTGCAGCCTTTTCAGACAGGTTCAGGCTACCTTGGTTCATTGTATCAAAAAAACAGCTACCTTTCGGAGTCACAAACAAAATTATGAAAATGCCTCGTGATTAAAGATCGAGATCCGTTAACATCATTTAACCATAGGCATTCAGCAAATTGCCGGCAAGTTATCTCTGCTGACATAAAAACCGCCACTGCCAGACCAGAATTCTGTTATCCTCATAGTATAAATCTATAACACAACGCTATTATAAAAAGTACCATCCGGTCTCTCTGACTTTAGTCCGTATACTGGATGACGTTCGTCATATGTTGTTCCTCAAAGTAGAGTTCACAACGATCAAATGAAGGAGCCGCCTCTTGCAGTTAAGACAATCCCGGGCATCAGCAGTAGTTGTTCAACGAGTTCCCGTCGATGAGATGGACTGGTTCATGGAATGGCAGAGAAGGATCACCGTGGAAGCCGAGGAATTTGAGGGCTATCAAGGTTCGGACTTGTACCCGCCATCTGACAGCCTGCATAATGAATGGGTAGTGGTGATCCACTTTGAGGATCAGAAGTCTTTGCAGCAATGGATAGGTTCGGAGGTTCGAACAGTTTTGGTACAGAAATTGAGCAAGCGTCTGGGAAATTTTAACTTGAGAGTTCTTCCACGTGGTTTTGGTTCATGGTTTGCTGACTTGGCTCTGGACACGGACCAGGCTGCTCCACCTTCATGGAAAATGGCTTTGATCGTACTACTTGGACTCTATCCAACCGTGATGCTGCTAACAATGTTCGCTGGTCCATACACGCATGGCTATGGATTGGCTACAGCCATGCTGATCGGAAACATCCTTAGCGTGGCTATTCTCCAATGGCTAGTCATGCCAGCCTTGAATAAAATGCTGGCGCCGTGGATCAAGGCAAACTCAAGTGATCAGAGAGTGCTGTCGGTCGGAGGCTTCTTTCTAATCCTGGCGTGTCTGGGCGGATTGGCACTTTTATTCAGACAATTGACCGGTTAGCTACCTGTCCACAAGGCTGAACCTCTAGCTGAATCTCAACGCACACGCTTCTGATCTATAAGTAGCCACTGTTGGCAAGGAGCCGCCGCCATCAGACCCTGCGATATTTGCTCTCCTTGAGATATTCCTGAACCGCCTGTATGTGCTTGCAATTATTCTGATAGCAGCTACAAGACCATTCCTTGTTGACGGATTGAATCGTAAATTTTTTGTCTTTATCAACGCAATAATATTCGCTGAGAACCTTGTTATGAATTACCTGCATGATCACTCCTCGGGCTTTACATATCCCGTATCAGGTAGGATTAATTGTTTGTTCTTGGGTTTATAGGTTTCTACGAGTTCAGGGGGCCGGCTTGCATATTCCCACAACAGTGATTCGACAAGGCTGCTAAGAGATTTTACTCCTTGAGCCCGCATCTCTTCTCTGACAAGATTCAGGAGAGGTTCACTGATGGCCACCGAAGATATTTTCTTGGGGCCTTTTATCCTTACCGACTCAACCTGTCCTGTAAACTCACCAGATTCAAGCCACGAAAGAAAGGCTTCGAAGCGCTCGCTGTCAAGATTTTCAAGAACCTGCCCTAAACGACTCATGGCGCATTGGTGATCCTTATTTCCAGTTTTTGACGATTTCACTAGCCCTTCCCACTTTTCATTCCCTGTCTCTGGCTCTGGATGCCCTTGGGTCAGGCAAATGCTCCAAGATTCCGAACAGGCATACCTGATTCATTAAATCGTTTTAATGCGGCAAAATCGAGCGCACCCTCCGTTAATTTATTATTAGGAAGTTACTATTTCCCGATGTCGCTGTCAAGGGTTGAACGGTAGTTTATTACAACCGGACAACTGCTGCACTGGCGGATGATCAACGACTGAAACAGCCACCGCACCCCCTCTGGTTGTGATCCCGTTTCATTGAGGCCTTGAGCAAAAAGCAGGCAGTAGTGTGGTCTGGCAAGCAACCTCTTCACTTTCATTCAAATTAGCGCCTAAAAGGTCTAAAGCAGGATTGTGCTCTGGCTTCTTTTTCGCGCAATCTTCAGACTCAGACCGTGTAGGCAAAATCATTGTTGTTTAACAGCGCAAGGATGGTTGAAACCCGAACTCTCCGGTTGAATACGATTGGCAGTATTTTGAGTATGAACCTCGATCGTTCCATATTTGTAGAAACAAGAAGGGTTGCGAGTCTAAGGGCAAAAAAGAGCCTAAAAACAAATTTAACGGGATCTGAAATGTTGTTTTGTTTCCAGAAATCGGCATCCCAGTAGAATCTTAATTTTGTCAGTATTGAGTCAAATGAATAGGCAGATCTGAGGACTTTTCTGTACCCTTCAAGCAGTTCTTCGGGAGACATACGCATGGGTTTGAAGACAACATGCTGGGTATCATATTTGCTCCAATCCCGGTCGATGATTCTTCCTTCCTTTTCCAAGCGTTTATATAAGGTGGTTCCGGGCAATGGAGTGAGAATATTAATCAAAGGCATCAGAAGGTTAGATTCCTGAATAAATTTTATCAGTTCATCGAAAGTATTTTTGGAATCGCAGTCGTAGCCGACTATGAACGAGCTGTGAACAAGTATGCCATGTGATTGTATATTCCTGATTGCTTCAAGAAATTCATCTCGTCGATTTACCTTCTTGTTCATCATTTCGAGATTGTCTTGGGACAATGATTCAAACCCTATAAAGACTGCTCCACAGCCACTCTGGTTCATCAAATCAAGCAGGTCGGGATACCTGGAAATGTTGATGGACGCCTGGCACATCCAGTTGATGTTTTGATCCCGAAGAGCTGTGAAAAGACTCCTTGCAAAAACCTTGTCGGCTATAATGTTGTCATCAGCAAAAAATATTGCCGTCTTCTTCTTGTATGTCGAGTGCGTGGAGTTCAGGTAGCGTATTTCCTCCAAGACCTGATCTACTGTTTTGCTTCTTATCTTTTGTCCGTCGTATGCATGCACTGAGCAAAATTCGCAATTGAAGGGACAGCCCTTGGTGGTCTGGACTATGTCGAGCAGATAACTTTTCCGTGAAAGCAGTGACCTGTCTGGAGCCGGATGACTCTTTAAATCGGCAAATTTCTCTGCCTTGTATACCTTTTTCAGCTCACCTTTTTCAGCATCATCAAGCAGGGCGCTCCAGACATCCTCGGCCTCACCAATAACAACAGAGTCACAGTGCAGCAAAGAATCCTCGGGACACATTGAGGGGTGTATTCCACCCAGAACGGTTTTCACTCCCATTGATCGAAATTCTTCAGATACTTCGTAAGCCCTTTTTGCAAACATCGTCCTGACCGTTATGCCGACAATGTCCGGATTCCATGTGTAGTCTATTTCCTCAAGGTTCTCGTCAAAAACTCTGATTTCATGTCCCGGCGGCGTCAGGCTGATCAGGGTGGGGATTGCCAGAAGATACGAAATATGTTTTTTGGAGAAAAGGAATCTGGTCCCAAACTTGAAATCATAGAAGCTTCGTTCGGACACGGCTGAAAGTCTAGGAATGACCAAGGCTATTTTCATTATTTTTTTGCGCTATCCAAATCAGGAGTCTAACCACAATCATAAACAGAGGATCCTGGAAGTTTTGTGATGAGATTTGAAATTCAGGTCAGGCAGAGAATTACATGTCTATAGAAATAGACGTGTGATTGAGCTGGTGGCTGAGTCGATTGAATGTTTCAATATGGATCAGGAAGTCAAAGGGACATATCCTGACATACAAAATCAGGAGCCTGCCGAAGCAAACTCCTGAGTAATATTTCCTGCAGTAGGCCTGCAGTTAAATGGCTTTTACCAACGTGAACCACCACCTCGACGATCATCCCGACGGCCACCGCCTCCAGATGTCTTAGGCTTTGCCTCATTTACCTTCAGGGCTCGTCCACCCACTTCACGGGAATCAAGTTCCTTGATTGCAAGTAGACCTTCTTCACGGTTTTGCATTTCAACAAAACCAAAACCACGGGATTTTCCTGTGAACTGATCGGAGATTATCTTGACAGTGTCCACTGCGCCATACTGCCCGAACAGGTTTGTGAGTTCAGTTTCTGATGAATCGAAGGAAAGGTTTCCAACATAAATGTTAATGCCCAATTTGTAGCTCCTTTTTTAAAGACGCCTTTTCCACTTTGTTGATGGGGCGTAAGGTTGATTTAAAACGAGGACTTGATGCGGAGGATAAACCGGCTTGAGAATCCGGGGATGTCCACGGCACAGGCGCCACGCATACGATCTTAATTCTCGCATAACACCCGTGACCATTTTTTGAGGCGACTGGAGCATACAAGTTAAGCTTCACTAAATACTTTACAACATCTGACTCCTGTAAGCAATAGCTATTGAGGCTTCCTTTAAAAACTGAGAGGCAAGTCATGGATCGGCCACGTCTGATTTCAAGTTAGATCTAACTGAATCAGGGCATCGTTAAAATAAATTGAAACTAATCAAGATTTCATGTTACTATACAGATTGTCTATTCATCCATTCCTGCAAATCCAATGTAACAATCAGAAACAGTGGTCAAAGGGGGATGTTCTTTTACCGGGGCGAACTTTGCTCAGCGGTAACAATATTATTAAACTAAAAAGGAAGACATGGAGAACAAGTTAACTGATTCAGAGAAAATGTTTTTATTCGAATGTGAGTCCGACTGCGGCCGAGATTTCTCCAAGTGCGGGAACGTCAACTGCAAGCGCCACCATCCAATGAGTCAAACTCTCGACAAGTTAGAGCGATATAATCGTTTCATAGCATCCGGGTTTTAATCTTACCAGCCTGTTCGAATCCTCAACTGGAACCCTCAGCAGATTTAGCAAAAGGAACGGGCCAAAACGCCTGGCGAGGCCGGTTCAGCTTTTTCAACAGATCCGTGTATAGGTTAATTCGGCGCTGTTGTCTGAATTCTTGTTCCTTTTGCAAAACTGTCTGATGTCGATAACAGCGACACACCCGGATAAGCCAGGATGGCCACGGATTTCGAATGCGTGTGTTGCTCTCTCCGGCCGTCATCCCATGAGTAATTCCTGGTAAATGGACCGCTTAACGGATTTTTGAAAATATCAGGGTCGTGTCTTCAAGCTCTTGCCATAGCAACCGGACTGTTCACGACTCGGAGCTTAGAGCAAAATCGACAGCAGCTTCTGAATGAATCTCAGCGGTATCAAAAAGGGGAGTGGCCACATGCCCCTGTTTTAACAGAAGGGGGATTTCGGTGCATCCCAGTATGATTCCTTCAACATCTTTTTCCTGAACCAAGCGGTCGATGATTCTAATGAAACTATGCCTGGTTGTGTCAAAGAACTTTCCAACGCACAATTCGTCAAAAATGACAGTGTTGATAAATTCCCGTTCAGTCTTGTTTGGGGTAACTATTTTTAGTCCGAACCGTTGCTCCAATCGGTCTCTGTAAAAATGGTGTCCCATGGTGTAGGCAGTTCCCAGCAATCCCAGTTTGTTGATCCCCTGGTCCTTTATTTTCTTGCCCGTAGCTTCGGCAATGTGCAACACAGGAATCTTGACACTTGATTCGATGAGGTGAGCGGCCGAGTTCATGGTGTTTGAGGCAATAACAATGAAGTCGGCTCCACCTCTCTTGAGCCTGTGGGCTGCGTCTACCATGGTCTCATTAAGGTGTTTCCAGTTGGCGTTTTCTGCGAGCCGTTCCTCTACTGAAAAAGGCCCGAATGGGATAGAGTACAAGAGTATTTGAGCAGAATTAAGTCCACCGAGACGCTCTCTGACCATCTCATTGATCAAACGATAATATTCTATTGACGAAAGCCAGCTTATGCCACCTATAATGCCGATAGTTTTCATTTTTGCCTCACAAGATTTGCGCTTGCATGCATATAATCTTATTTAATATGCGCGTCTGTAAAGATATTATTCATAGCCTCATCGAGAGAACTTTTTCTTGATATATGAATTGGCGGAATTATTTTTTGTTCAGAAAGGCTCGGTTGCCGTTCGCTTTTATCGTCAACCGACTATTTTAAAGGCTCATGCATCACGGGACAACCAGACCATGATTTGTAGGGTAAGTTTCACCTGGGAACTACCCAAGACTAATTCCATCATGAATGAATGGCACATTTAGGATAATCTTATTTTCACCCTGTTTTGCTGACAGTTTTTCACCGAGGAACTGATAGAAGTGTGACTGAATGGACGAAAAGGTAACCACAACGATCGATCTGGAATTATGCTCCGGTTGCGGGCTTTGCGCGGAGGTGTGCCCCCTGGGAACAATCACCATTGTGGACGGTAAGGCCCGGATCACTGGTAAACATTCTCTGAACTGCGGGCATTGTCAGGCTGTTTGCCCTCAAGAAGCCATAATTGTTGAGGCAATTGATGAATCCATGTCTCAACTTTCAAATTTTCGGGCTGACAGTACATGGTTAGCCCCAGGGGATTATGACACTGTCGGGCTTTTCAGACTCATGGCGTCGAGGCGATCTTGCCGAAAATTCCTCGATCAACCGGTTCATCGGTCGCTGCTCGAAGACCTTGTAAAAATGGGATGTGCCGCGCCTTCCGGAACCAATTGCCAAATGTGGACATATACCATCTTGCCGACTCGCAATGCTGTTATGATCCTTGGCAAGGAAGTCCGCTCCTTCTACCAGAAACTGAACTCACTAGCGAAAGGCCGTATGTTGAGGAACTGCCTCAAGTTGATCGGCAAGCCTGAGCTCGACATTTACTATCGTGAATATTACGAGACAGTCAGAAAAGGGCTTGAGGAGTTTGACCTGCACGGAATCGACAGGCTTTTCCACGGAGCCCCGGCAGCTATAGTTATTGGCGGGAACAGCAAGGCCACTCTTCCAATGGAAGACGCTATGCTGGCGACGCAGAATATACTTCTGGCGGCGCATAGCATGGGTCTGGGAACCTGCCTCATAGGGATGGCGGTAGAAGCTATAAAGAGGGACTCCAGAATCAAGAAGGCAATCGGTGTTCCAGACCAGGAGCGCATCTATTCGATAATATCAGTAGGATATATGGATGAAAAATATGTTCGCGCCGCAGGAAGAAAAAGGCCAGTTATGAGATTTTTAGAACAATAGGGCCCGGATTGCCTCGAAAAAGTTTTCATGGCTTGCCGGCTCTTGTTATTTTTACTGACACTACTCAAAGCGCAAAGAGTTTTGGTTATCGGAGTCAGTCTGGTGATAATAAAATTATAGCTGATATCTGCTCTGGGCCCAATTTTTTTCATCCCCGTTTTATGATGAGGGCTATATACGTGATTGTTTGGATGTCTTTTCAGTGGGTCTCCAGGAAGGCGATAGCCTGACGAAGTTCGGCAAATCGGTAAATAATGTAATCAGGATCAGCTCCTTCGGTTTTTTTTCTTCCCTGGTTGGACCAGAAAAACACGGTCTTCAATCCAGCTTTCCTGGCGCCATAGATGTCACGATACATGTCGTTTCCAACGAATATGACATTTTCCCGTGGCAAACCGAGATTTTTCAGAGCCAACTCAAATATACGTTTGTCAGGCTTTCTGTACCCTAGATCACCTGAGACAACTATCGGGTTGAAATAAGAATCGATAGCTACTGCTCTCATTTCTGGCCTGGCCCAGGGGGTCTGAGCGTCGGAAATGGCCCCGAGTTTGAAACGCTGACGCAATTCGTCCAACACCTCCCTCACATCGGGATAGAGTTGCAAACGAAATAGCGAGAGCCCTCTGTAAATTTCGGCCAGCACAAGCGGCAACCACTTCATTTTATCCGAAGCTAACAAAGTGGTCTTCCTGGTTCTGTCCACCAAAAATTCTCTCCATAGACCAACAACGTCAAACTCAGGGAATTTCTCGTCACTGCTCCGGCGTTGTTTGTCCATAATCCTGAAATATTCCTCACGCAATTCCCAGGCGGGGACTTCCAGGCCCTGATACGTCAGAAAATTGCTGATTCCGCGGTATATCTCCTCATTGAGTTCATCCGTGTGAATATCAACAAGTGTGCCGTTAACATCAAAAAGTATTCCTTTGATTTTCATGGAAGAGCCCTCAGCATCTTTTTGGCTTCCCTAACAAGAAGCCATCGGTAATCGTTTGAAATCCAGCTATTTCGGGCTATCCTCAACAGATTGATACCCATGTAAAAAGGTAGCCTCTTTGTAACTGCCCTGAAAGCGCTCATTTGATCGGGGAATCCGCTGCAATATTCCCACAGTAAATGACCAATGTATGGCTCAGCGCTGTTAAAACTTCCCGTTGCTTGAAAAAAGATATGTTTGAGCTCTCCGCAAATTCTCCCGAGGTCAAACGTCCTGTCTGACCACTGCATTCGCTCAAGATCAATCGCCATGACAGTCTTTCCGGACCCAAGAAGGATGTTGGATGGGGTGACGTCTCCATGCACAAGCACAGAGCGGTCTTCCCACATGCATCCTTGATACCGCCAGGCCTCTCGTAGATGAAAAAGTTCTGCTGAGTGATCCTTTCCCATCCCCCTTTTTACTATGAGAGCGCCTATCAGCCTTCCCATGTAAGAGTGACTGTTTTCAAAATTTACTTTGAGATCTCCTGCAGTCAGGTTGTGAATAGATCCCAGAAAAACAGCTACGGCTGATGACTTTGAGTAAAGTCTGTCGATCTTGCGAGCATGTATGGCGTCGTTTATAACTGTCCCCAGAAGCGGATGGTCCAAGTATTCAACTATTAGAACATTTCCGATTGACCGATTGAAACCCAATGGCCTGACAACATAATGAGGCGGGCTGTCAAAACCAAGAGACCTCAGAAAAACCAGATTGTTGTACTCTGTCTCCCCGGAATTTAACCGGCCACCTCCTGAACCGCCTCTTTCTGGGTGAAACTTACCAACAAATCTGACACCGCTGTGCTTTTCCTCATAAATATAGACGTGTCGTGAGTTCGGTGGCTGAAATACCCTGAAGATGGCATTCCCGGGAGCAAGTCCAAGTTGAGGAACTATCTCACTGCACAGGTATCCGTAGAGAGGATCGCTGTGTGCGAGATGTCCGAGGTATATGCCGCTCATTGTGAGCCTTCCTGGATAGAAAAGGAAACCACAAGCGCTCCCCCTCTGCCCTGCTTATATCACTTGCATGCAACTCATTGATGATTATTACACGTGTATGCCAGATTGAACAAAGGAAAAGCGCAAGAAAGGACGCTACAGTGTTCCCGAATCATTGATTTCAGTGACGCCTATGAACTGTCGCTCCACTCATGGTCACTAACTGATTTGCATAATTCCGGACATCAAACATTTGAAAAAGATTCATTCAGGAAAAGGCCGTCTGAATCACCCATCAGACGACCTCTAACCATTCTTCAGCAATAGAGGCTTTCTTGATCAGCTCTTTCCCTCTTCACGAGAACGCTGTCGTTCAAAAAAAGCTTCCAAAGCTTCCATGTGCTCCGGGCTATGATGGCAAAGGGCCTGAAAGGAACATGATAGTTCAAGGGTCTCCTCAAGGCTTCTTCCCTGAGACAGGTAAAAAAGCCTCTTGGCTAGTCGCAGGATCCTGGTCGGGTGCTGCGCAATCTCACCAGCTACCTCCATGGAACGCTCGAGCAGCTTTTCTGGCGATACAACCTCGCTTACCAACCCAATTCTCAGAGCCTCGGAGGCGTCGATTACGCGGCAGGTAAAGGCCATTTCCAATGCCTTGGAGAAACCGACTACCCGAGGTAGCAGAAAAGCTCCGCCATCACCCGGTATCAATCCTACAGACACGAATGTTTCACCAAATCTTGCTTTCTCACTGGCAATACGGATGTCGCACATGCAGGTGAGGTCACATCCAGCGCCCATAGCAGGACCATTCACTGCAGCTATTGCAGGAACGTCCAGACGCTGGAAAGCAAGTGTGACTCTCTGGATACCCTTCCTGTAATTCTGCCGCACATCGTTGGGATCCCCGGAGAACATGCCCTCTTTCCTGTACATGTCTTTCACGTTTCCGCCGGACGAAAAGGAAGAACCTGATCCTGTCACAACCAGCACACTGACCGTTTCAGAATCCTGAACTCTCTGACAGACATCCACGATCTCGTCTATCATCTCCATGTGGGTGAAGGCATTTCTAATATCAGGACGGTTCAAAGTCAGTATGGCAATTGGCCCCCGTTCCTCGAAAATTATTTCACGATAGTCAATAGTCTTAATGCTGTCAGACTCTGAAGACGCTTCCAGTCGCTCTTTTTCCATCTCTCTCTCCTCGACACTGACCTGGATATGCCGATACTGATTGGATTTCCGCAAACTGGCGCCCCACATGCAGCTCCCGGCAATAGGACAGTTTTCTGCAATAACGTTTAGATCTGCCACTAATTGACTTGTCTGTCCAGTTATTTGACGGCAACTACGGCACTTCAAAAAAAGTCAGAATAGCTTTCATGAAACCGTTTGAGTGAACTCAAACTACTGCCAGCAGGCTAGGCGAGACCAAAACCTTCATGCTTCGGATCCGTAAATACAATAACCAGACCTGTTCAACCGCTCTTGACAACGGAGAAGAAGCTCGTCAGGACAAACATGGCTGACGACAAAACGATCCGACCCCCCTCATGTGCAGAGATACTCCACTGTATGTTTCTAGCTCTCATTGGAACGCCTCCGGGAAGAGGCCCTTCTCATGCCGGCCGCGCCTAAACTGATGTTCTGATTGCTTGAGGGAAAGACACTAACTTGGAGAAGCTGCTCCTCATACTTTAGACCAGAGCCGTTGAGACGACTTGATTCAAGCCTAAAATCCCTTCCCAGGGCCACTGATGGCCTTTCATCAAATGACGCTTCCTTTAGTGATTCAAGAAATTTACCGGCTTTTGCCCGCACAGACCTCCCATTCGCCCTAAGCCCTTCACGGGCTGTTTCCAGAGCATCCATTACATAGCTGTTAACCAGCTTCCTATGGTTTCGTTTAAATTCATCAAAACGGTTTATGATTTCCAGTCCGGCAATTTCTGAATCGATGAGAACGATCATTCCTATTTGTCCACAAACACAGGAGAATACCTTTAAATAATCTGATGCGCTTTGGCTGACAGACTCATAAAGATCGGACATAGCCATAGTAGGAGAATGATTTACATCCAGGTTCATGTACTTGCGTTCAATTCCCTCCCAAACTCGTCCCTGATCTGAAACAAATCTTAGTCCACGGCGTAAATTATGAGTTACACTTTCGGCTTTTTCTCTCCTCAGGCAAGCGCTCATGCTCCTTGATTCACTCTTGAAATTCTTGCCACTGTATCTCCAGCGGCCATGTTCCACACACGAGACAGGAATTATGTTCTCAGATTTCGGAGCCAGCAGGATGGTTGTGTTCAGAGCACGGTTCTGTTTGGCTCCAACAATTTCCTCGCCATCCAGAAGAAGTATCTTGTGATCACTGGTGTTGACCACCTTCAGTTCCGGGACTGAGCCACTGTTACTGATTTCTGATATCACAAGATATTCCCGCTCCAGCGCGTAATCCAAAGTTATGAAGTCTACTGTCGATTCCTTCCCCGCTATGAGAGTTATCAGCGTCATATTTCTGTGAACCTGTTTAGCTCCAATCTTGATCTGGCCAGTGAATTCCGTTATTAAGCAATTCATTTTTTACTCCTTTCCCCCGCAGGATACTCAGTCATCCTACGCCCCACCCGTGTCAGAAAAGGACATTCCAAAACTATTTTTTTCAGAGATACTTATTTTTTTTGAAGGTGTCTTGATTCGGCGTGCGGATTGATTCGAAAGTTCTTGGAGATAGTCGATTTTCCGGTGACGAATCCATCCAGCTATCACAGTGAATTTAATTGAACAGGCTAACCTTTGAATAGCAGAATCCGCCGCGCACGGAAGTCTGCATGAATCAGCGTGTACCAGCGAGGTTTGACCCGAAAAGAATTGAGCAGACCACAATCGAGGCCACAAAACCAACAGCGTCCGCAATGAGACCGGCATGAATTGCATAACGCATTTTGGTTACGGACACTGCTCCGAAATAAACAGCCGCTACATACAATGTGGTTTCAGAGCTCCCGATTATTACAGACCCCAGGATGGCCTGATAGGAATTGGCGCCGTAGGTCGAAATAGTCTCTGACAGAATGCCGAGCGATGCGCTTCCAGACAAAGGCCTGACCAGCCCGATGGTAATTATTTCGGGTGTTATTCCGTAGGCTACGAGTGAAGAAGGGATGAAAGCGGCTAGAAACTCAATGGCGCCAGAAGCCCTGAACATGCCAACTGCCACCAGGATAGCCACCAGATAAGGAATGATCCTAACCGATGTATCGAAACCTTCTTTGGCGCCATCTACGAATGTTTCGTAGATGGCCACACCCTGGAGATAACCATAAAGGGGGATCCCTCCCAGAATGATCAGAAACAGGGCGCTTGAGATGGTGGAAGATACTTCAGACAAAAGTTCTCCTCAATGGCAGTCAAAACTATTTTTTGAAACGCGCCATTCGGGCCAGCAACCGGGCTGCAAAAAAAGCGGCGAATGTCGATGCGCCAGTCGCCAGAAGGGCTGGAAAAGTGATGCTCATGGGGTTGGAGGCGCCACCAGCAGCAAGAAGCGCAATAGCCCCTGCCGGTATGAGTTGGAGGCTTGAGGTATTCAGCGCAAGGAACATGCACATGGAATCGGATGCGACTTTTCCTCCCTCATTAAGCGACTGCAAATCTCTCATGGCCTTTATTCCCAACGGCGTTGCAGCGTTACTAAGTCCGAGCATGTTGGCTACGAAATTCATTGAAATGCTGCCAAAAGCGGGATGTCCCCTGGGAATGTCAGGAAAAACAAATCTTAATACAGGTGAAATGGCGCCGCTAAATTTTTCGACTAGCCCGCTTTTCTCGGCAATTTTCATAATCCCGAGCCAAAGGCACATAACCCCGGTGAGACCAAGCGATATCCTGAAAGCTTCCGAAGCGCTCGCAGCGACGGAATTCGCCACAGCATTCAGATTAAAAGAGAACAAACCTATAATAACAGAGCCGACTATGAGAACCAACCATATAGTATTTATCATGAAATCATCCAGACACTGGGAAAGCCATATACTTTAAAGATCAAATACTGGCTTTCATTCATTTCGGGTTATCTATCCGTCCTGTTTTTTCCGCTGGACCGGTCCCGTTTCTGTTTTCCTGTCTTTCGAACTTTCACGCTGCTTCACTCTTGCCAGGTTTTCCTTTATGGTCTGATTCTCATTGTCTAGTTTCGAGGCTTTTAACAGAAGATTGAGTTCCTGCTTGTGGTCACCTTTTTTACCAAGAGTTACAGCCTGATCATTATATGCAAGGGCAAGGTCAGATTTGATGGATTTGTTGTTTGACGCCAGACCAAGAGCTTTGTTTAACAATTGAATTTCTTCATCTGTTTTGCCCTCTTCTCCCCTCTTCAGCGCCTCGTTGTGGTAGGCTATCGCCAGATTGGATTGAGCTGATTTATTGGAGGGGTCTGTTTTTATGGCTTTTTCCAGGAGGGCAATCGCTTTGCTGGATGATCCTGTCTTGAATTCCTCAACAGCCTGTTTCACTAAAACCGTTGAAATGTTGGCAATGGTAGTCTGATTCTTGGGGTCCAGTTTGAGAGCGCTCTCCAAAAGCGCTATTCTATCCTGAGCTTTAAGATTGGGCGACTTTATGGCCTGGTTGTTGTAAGCCGCAGCAAGATTCTTTTTAACTGCAGCATCGTTAGGTAGCAACTCCATGGATTCCTGGAGTAATCCAATCTGCTCGTCGATCTTGCCTTCTTTACCCTTTATGACCGCAAGGTTTGATAGCGCTCTGGCAAGGCTATCTCGAGTCACAGAATCCTTGGGCAGATAGCTTTCTGCCTTCCTCAGCAGATCGATCTGCTCCTCAAATGAGTTTTCCTTTCCCTTCTGTAAGGCCAGATTATGATAGGCCATCCCCAGGTTCTTTTTTATCTTCTGGTTTGTCGGATCCATTTCAAGAGCAGAAGTCAATGCTTCAATCTCACTTGAGGAAACAATCCCTTTGGCATGATTTATACCCTGGTTATTGAGAAACGCCGCCATCGCCTTTTTGGCGGAAACATTTTGAGGTTCAATCTCCAGAATCTTCTGAACATAGTAGATCCTGTCTTCCATCTTCAGTTTGTCGCTCTGACCCGCTACCGCCTGAAGAACTGCGCTGACAAAATTGCCTTTCAGCTCAGAATCAGTCGGCTCCACAGACATTGCCTTCTCCATGGATCGCAATCCGTCAAGAGGCCGCCCTTCCCTACCCAACTTTATTCCGTAATTGTTGTATGCAATGGCCAAAACACGTTTGTATTTAGGGACGGATGGATCCAGATTTACAGCCTCCTCCAGAGCAGGTAAAGCCTCTGCTATGTTGTCGCGCGATAAAAGGTGGCTTCCTCGAAAGAATGCGTTTTCCGCCTTGACTACCGAACTCTGGTCGGCCTGGGTCGCTGTCGGCGCAACTAGTACACCAAGAAAAATTACGAGAATTGCAGCAATAAAAAAATAATCACAAACCCTGACTGTTTTCAGCATTCTGTTCATTTTGCCGCCACCTGCCATGACATGAAAAGTATAAAGAATCAAAAGCTCTCTATGTATATATTTATAACACGCCCTCATGTCAGCGTCAACATCGCACAACTCTATATTACATATATTCAATAAATTATAAGCATTATACAAATCATTTTATTTTTATTTTTAAATAAATATCTATATTTTATATATTTAAAGCTGGAGACTTGACAAATATTGACG
>CAZIVV010000127.1:0-6274 GCA_964542775.1 uncultured Desulfomonile sp. | reverse complement strand
AATGCGTTAATACATTGGGTTCTTGACCAGTCGAAATTTGTCGTACAGGACTGTCACAATAAAATTCTCTTAGTGAGGGGATGAAAAGAGTGGAAAACCAGATTTCATATTCTAAGCTGTCCACAGGGATTAAAGGGTTGGACGAAATTCTTTGTGGTGGGCTAAGGGCCGCCCAATCTTACCTGTTGAGGGGTGGTCCCGGTAGTGGAAAGACCATAGTCGGCTTACATTTTCTGATGTCCGGGATTAAGGCAGGAGAAAAGGTAGCATATGTTACCTTAGAGGAGAGCGAGGCAAACATTGTGTCAAACGCCAGGGAACTGGGTATTGAACTCTCCGGATGTGAATTCATCGATTTAAGTGTTACGTCTGAATTCTTTTCGCAATCCAAAAGCTACGACATATTCTCGCCTGCTGAGGTTGAGGGAGAGTCTTTTTCCAGAGTAGTTATAGATGCCATAGACAAGATCAAGCCTAACAGAGTTTTTGTCGATCCGTTAATTCAGTTCAGATATCTGTCGTCTGACCTGTTCCAGTATAGAAAGCAGGTCGCTTCATTTTTGAGATTCCTCACAGATCGTAAGGCTACAGTGCTGTTCACATCAGAAGCCAGCGTTCAGGCCCCCGATGATGATCTCCAGTTCATGGCTGACGGTGTCATTGAGTTGAGAAACTCTCTTGATCAGGGCAGGTCAGTGACGATAAGCAAGTTCAGAGGGTCCGATTTCAAATCCGGGAGTCATTCGGTCACGCTAACTGACTCTGGAATCAAGGTTTTCCCCAAGTTGGTGCCTGAGGTTCATTCGAAAGTTTTTCAGCCCGATGTCATATCTTCTGGGGTGCCGGAGCTTGATGAACTGTTTAACGGTGGGGTGGAACGAGGCACGGTAACAATCATAAGCGGCCCTTCCGGGGTTGGCAAGACCACCCTCGGTTTGCAGTTCATGAAGGAGGCGGCAGGGAGAGGCGAGCATTCCATAGTCTATTCGTTTGAAGAAGACATAGAAATAATGCTCAGACGCTGTGACTCGATAAATATTCCGGCTCGTAAGATGGTAGAAAAAGGGACTTTGTCCATGATCAAGGTTGAACCTTTACAGTTAGCGCCGGACGAATTTTCCTACCTGGTCAGAACTCATGTGGAAGAGTCCAAAGCCAGCATAGTAATGATAGACAGTCTTGCCTCATTTCGTCTGGCCACAGGATATGAAGATGTTGTAACCAGACTTCACGCTTTACTTAAATATTGCCAGAACATGGGGGTGGCCGCTTTCCTGGTTGCTGAGACACAAAATATCATTGGAGATTTTCACCTCACAGACGCATCTGTTAGCTATCTCGCGGACAATTCCATCTTTCTCAGGTATCTCGAAATTGATGGGGAACTGCGCAAAGCATGTGGAGTCCTGAAGAAAAGGCTCAGCAATTTTGAAAGAACATTGAGAGAGTTCGAGATATCTAGATACGGGATAAAGGTCGGTCAGCCTCTGGTCAACCTCAGGGGCATTCTGACCGGAACTCCGGAATGGGTTAACCGGTGACGAACGAGTGACTGATCACGCAGGAGCCATCCTGATCGTAATGAGCAATCTTCAAAATCTTGATATCATGTCAGATTTTGTTGCCAAACTCGGTTATGCGCCTGTAAGAGTCGATTCTCCAAAGATGGTCAACACCCCCTTGGACTTTAAACAGGAATTGAGTTTGGCATTGGTGGACTTGACGGGTTTTGACAAATCAATCTGGGATGTTTGTTCGAGACTGCATGAAATGAATGTGCCGATACTTGTAATTGCTCCAAAATACAGCGCCGCTCTAGAAAGGGAGAGTATTGGCAGAGGGGCCTCAGGTTTACTGATCAAGCCTCTGGTTATGAGGGAATTGACGGCTTTGATTAAACAGATGCTGTCTTGGAAATAGACTTTGCTCAATTTAATAATGGTTTCCCGGCAAACAAATCAAACACAACCGAGGGCGGTCCGAGTTGCATGGATAAGATATTAATTCTGGTTGACAATAAAAATAACAGCGAAATGATAGGCCAATGGCTTTCCGAAGTCTATCAGGTGTTCTTTGGGCACGACGACCAATGTTTCACTCAGGAGTTTGACGTCATACTTGTTGATGGTCCGTCTTTGCTCAAATTTGGTGACAAGTTGAGAGAGATGAAGCAGTCTGAGGCCGTCATATTCGTTCCCGTGGTTCTCGTGACTACAAATCGTGACGCCAATCTGCTCACCAATCAGATCTGGCAAGTTGTTGACGAAATCGTGATCGCTCCTTTAAGGAAGAGCGAGTTTTTTGCCCGAATGAGGGTGTTGCTCAGAGCGAGACACCAATCCATCGAAATAGATCGGCTCAAACAGAATAAGATAAATGAAGTTAATTCCAGGCTTGACATGGCAACCAAAGCGGCCAATGTGGGGCTTTTCGACCTGGACTTGAAGAACAACACGATGTTTCTCTCCAGAGAGATGAAATCGCAGATCGGTTGCGAAGACGTTGAGATCACTGACCTTTACGGTGACCTTAAAACTCGTCTGCATCCTGACGACCGCGACCGGGTTCTCAAGCTTTATGAAGACCTTCGGAAAAATTCACGTAAAACTTTCAGTGTGGAATACAGACTGAGGCATGAAGACGGGTCATATCGGTGGATTCTGTCACAAGGTTCTGTATTGTCTGATGAAAACGGTAATCCATCCCGCGTTCTTGGGGCGAGAATAGATGTCACAGATAAGAAGCTGTCTCAGGAAATGCAGGAGCGTCTGGTCATAGCTATAGAATCTGCGGCCGAGTCTGTGGTGATCACCGATTCGGAGGGAAGAATAAATTACGTCAACCCCGCCTTTGAAGAAGTGACAGGATATTCCAGAGATGAGGTCATGGGTCAGAATCCAAGAATACTTCAAAGTGGTGAGCATGACCAGCTATTCTACAGAAACGTCTGGGATACCATTAGTTCGGACAAAATATGGAAAGGTCTTTTCAAGAACAAACGTAAAGATGGATCGACAATCCTCCACCAATCCACGATAGCGCCGGTCAAGGACAGTAATGGCGCAATAGTGTCTTATGTCTCGGTAAAACGCGACATTATACAGGAGCGCCTGCTTCAGGATCAACTGATTCAATCACAAAAAATGGAAGCGATCGGAACTCTGGCCGGAGGAATTGCACATGACTTCAACAACATACTTTACACAATATCCGGTTCAGCGGAACTGGCCTTGTCTCATTCCACTCCGGACAGTTCCTTAGCAAACAATCTGAACAGAATCCTGAAATCCGCTGAAAGAGCTTCCGATATGGTTAAGCAGATACTCACATTCAGCAGGCAGTCCGATGGCGAAAAACAACATTTTAACCCCGCTCACATTATAGCAGAAGGGCTCAAGCTGCTCCGCGGCGCCATACCGACAAATATAAACATTCATTCCCAACTCCAGCCGAATTTGCCCAACATTCAGGGAGACCCCACTCAAGTCTATCAGATTCTGATGAACCTATGTACTAACGCCGCCCACGCAATGAAACAAAACGGTGGAAACCTGACAGTAGAACTCTGTGAGAAAAATCCGGCTCCTGAATTGCTGGAATCCGGAGATGACTCAAAAGACAGAGATTACGTCTGCCTGACGGTGTCTGATGATGGTGAGGGGATTCCACGCGGAATCATCAACAGGATATTTGAGCCTTACTTCACCACTAAAGAAGTGGGAGAGGGGACGGGATTAGGCTTGTCTGTCCTGCATGGAATAGTACAGAGTTTTGGGGGCGCAGTGACGGTTTGGAGCGAACCGGGCAAGGGATCCAGGTTCGATGTTTACTTCCCGGTGACTGGGAGAGAAGAGACCCCTGACACCACGAATCAGGAAGATTTTTTAGCTCCCGTAAGGGGAAAAGTGCTGTGGGTTGATGACGAAAAAATGTTGCTGGACATGGTGAGCCAAACGCTGGACTACCTGGGTTTTGAAGTTGTGGCTTGCCTGTGTCCTAAAAAAGCCATCGAAATATTCAGCGTGAATCCCGAATCATATGACGTTGTCGTCACTGACCTGACGATGCCGGAGATGTCCGGCTTTGAGCTTGCCCGCAAAATTACCGATATCCGTCCTGGGACGCCGTTAATAATGTGCACCGGCCACGGCGCCAGCGTGTTGGACCATGAAATGGCCGATTCAGGGGTCTGCGCAGTACTTTACAAACCTGTGAAAAGGGGAGAACTGGCAATTGCAATACAAAAAGCGCTGACTTGTGGTAGTTCATGAAAATAGCGCTTAAACGGGGATGGGGCGTATGGCCGCATCCGGATGCAACCAACTCTCTTGCGTATACTATCCTTACATGCCGCCGCCAAAAGGATTGATTTCAGCTATGCCTGGGGTTATAATTTGTTGAAATTGAATTGCTCGAAAGAGTTCCCACAGCAACTGATTCCGTTTGCTGCCTGAACCAAAGCCTTACTCCATTATTAGGATGTCCGATGGAGGGGAAGGAAAACCGGCTGGGATGCCTGGAGTTCCAGCGGATAGTAACGTCATGAAAATCACACAAAAATATTCTGGTTTGTCCTTCGCCGGGAGGATGGTAGTTTGCATCACATTGATCGTGGGTCTGGTCGTCTCCACTACTACTTTTGTCATCATGCGGGAACGGAATCAGAGTCAGTTCCGGGTTTTATTCGAGCGGGAAAGCCAGGGAGCTGTTTCGGCAGTGAGGCAGGGGATTGATTTCTACCTTAACATGTTGAGAGGCCTATCTGCTTTTCACGAGGCGTCAGAGGAGATATCCCGTAATGAATTCAGGCTGTTCACGGCCGATTACCTGGAACGCAGCAAGGGTATTCACTCTGTCCAGTGGCTGCCCCTGGTTACCGACGACCAAAGGGCGCAAGTGGAGAACCAAATCAGAAAACAGGGCTTTCAGGATTTTCAATTCACCCAGCGCAACAAAGACGGGAAGCTGGTCAAAGCGGATGTGAGACCGCAATATTTCCCCAGGATTTTCGTTGAGCCTTTCGTGGGGAATGAGAACACCCTGGGTTTTGATGTAGGCTCTGAACCGTTAAGACTGCAGGGAATCGAAAGAGCCAGAGATAGTGGAAAGCTGTCGGCAACCCTTCCTCTGAAACTTACTGTGGAACAAAGGGGCGAGCCTGGCTTTGTTCTTTTTGTCCCGGTTTATAAACAGGGCAATTCTTCACGGACGATTCAGGCCCGCCGTGCAAACCTTACAGGCATTTACTCCGCAATATTTCGAATTCCGGATCTGTTCAACAGCATTTTGGACGACCTTAAACTGTCCGGAATCAACTTTGCCGTGTTTGATCAATCAGCCGACGCTTCTGGGAGTTTGTTGTTCTTCAGATCTTTCCCCCAAACAGGCGAAGAAGCATCTGCTCCACGATCCCTTTCAGACATCCTGAACTCCGTTCACTACAGCGAAGATCTGAAAATAGGCGATGTTAAATGGATGGTGGCCGTCACCCCCACTCCTGACTTTATAAAGGGCGCCACCAACATGGGGCCATGGCTGGCATTTGCCGCAGGACTGTTCATAACCTGTCTCGTTGCTTTACACCTGGCTGGAATCCACAAATCCTCAGATGAAACAAAACGCCATCTAGTTGAAGAGGAAACGGCAAGAAAAAAGCTGGAGAGCGAAATAGTCAGAAGGGAAGAATCAGAAAGGGAGTTGAGACAACGCGACCTGCAACAACAGGCTTTGCTTGACAATATCCCGGCCATGGCGTGGCTCAAGGATCGGGAAGGTAAATACATCGCTGCAAATGAGCCTCTGGCAAAAGCAGTGGAATTACAACTCGATGAAGTTATAGGGAAAACTGATTTGGACCTTTGGCCTTCAGACCAGGCTGGGAAGTATTATTCCCTCGACATGGAAGTGATCAACAGCGGGGTTGTAAAGACGATAGAAGAGACCCTGACTGATAGAGAAGGCCTCGTCCATTGGTATGAAACGGTCAAGACACCGATATATGGCGATTACGGTCAAATAACCGGCACGGTTGGAATATCCAGGGATGTTACCGAAAACAGATTGTCACACAAACTTCTTAAAGAGAGTGAACAGAGGTTTCGTTCCATATTCGAGAACCGTCACATCATAATGGTCATTTGTGATCCTGAAACAGGCGAAATAGTGGACGCGAATCCCGCTGCTCTAACCTTCTACGGTTACACCCTGGGTCAGTTAAAGGCCAAGACGGTCTTTGATCTGAATCCTGCTCCGCGGGAAATTGTCAGGCAGAACG
>CAZIVV010000126.1:0-5554 GCA_964542775.1 uncultured Desulfomonile sp. | reverse complement strand
AATCGTAACTCTCAAAAGGCCTGTCTCTATCAAGGGTCTTAAAATAACTCCTGTTATCAGCTATTAACGGATGCTTCTTAAGTCCAAGCCATTCTAGAAGTTTTTTCACTTTCCAGACTCATCATTCAAGGACGCGGAATTCGTTTTTTAGGTACCCCTGGAGCCTGTTGATGACTTCAAACGCCTGCTTCAGAGTTCGTTTTTCAGAATCGCTCAATTCACTCGGGTCTATATAGTTGTCGGGCGGGGATCCGTCTTCTATCAATCTCAACTGGTGGACAAGCCTGATCTGCATCTGAAATTCATAGGCTTCCCTGATCTCGGCGTAAAGCTCTCGTGGAATGAGGTCATTGTCTCCAAGTCGCTGAATGCGAGCAAGCGTATTTGTGTCTCTGAGTCCATGTCGCAAAGCCATGACACGCGCAAAGTCTACAAACGGTACCAATCCACGTGTCTTCAGATCAAGCCTGTTTTTATATTTTCCATCTTTCTCAACCAGAAAATTCTTAAAGAAAGAAAGAGGTGATTTTGTTGACATGCAGTCTCTGGCCAGATGCATGAGGAATATTCCTCTATGAGGCGCCTGTTGTACTACATAGTCCCTGAGCCTTTCGGCCAGTTCAGTTGCTCCGTAGCCTGCCCTGAAATCAAAAAAGATCGTAGCGTGAAGGACCGCCTGGGGTTCTGGAGCGTTCATCCAGTTGTCAAAATAATTTCTCCAGACGGCGTATGGTTTCCTCCATTTTGGGTTTGAAGCCATGATCTCACCTTTACACAGGGGGTAGCCACAGGATGCCAGATGTTTGATAGCCATGTTTCCAAATTTGCGGAAGTAGAGCTTAGCCTCTTTCACGTAGTCCCAGCTCTCTGGTGGAGTTTCGTATATCAAGGCGTTATCCTGGTCGGTCTGGAATGTTTGTTCCTGACGTCCCTCGCTGCCCATTGTCAACCAGCAGAAAGGATGCGGGGCCGGTCCTAGTTCCTGGTCGAGAAGGCAAATCACCCTGCTCACAATGTGATCATTCAGGATCGATATGAGACGGGTAACGTCGTTGGCCTTTGCTCCCTCCATGATCATGGTCCGCACTATCAGAGGCATTTTTCGGGACAGGGGGTACAATCCCTCAATCATCTTCTGGGCCACGATTTCACGATACAGGGAGATGGGAGAATCTCCCTGATCAACCATTATGTCATGAGCTGAGATCACACCCGAAATACCGTTAGGTCCCTCCACTACAAGATGGTGTGTCTGGGAGTTCATCATTTCAACAAGGGCGTCAAAGCAGATTGCCTCGTCAGATATGGTCAGTACTGGGGACGACATTATGGTGTGGACAGCGACTGACGGATCAATTCCCTTTGCGACCACCTTATTCCTCAAGTCATTGTCCGTCACTATCCCCACGACTTTGCCCTGCTCATCAGTAACCAGAAGTGAACCTATCTGGTTTTCAGACATGTGACCGGCGGCCTGATGGACCGAAGCATCACCATTTATTGACTGCATCGGACGTTTGATCACTTCCTTGATAGGAGAATTGAAAAGCCTGACGCCTTCGTCGGAACGCGGTTGTAGTTTTTGACTTCTTATCTGATCGTAAACCTGACCCACAACCTCACGAGACAATCGTTCCCACAGACGCGACGCAAAGTCAGGCCGCTCACGGATCAACTCCATGAATATCTCCCGATCCAGAAGGTAGCAGAAAGTGTCTTCTATGGCTGTAACATTAAAAACAGCCTTTCCGCCGCTGATTATGGACAAGGTTCCAAAGTAATCCGTTTCTCCCCTGACGTCCTTTAGCACCACCCCGTCAACAGGGTCCACCGATTCGATACGAACTCCGCCTTTTTGAACAAAGTATAGGTAGTCCAGTTGTGAGACGTCCTTCTCCAGTATTCTGGCGTCTTTGGGGAAAAAATCCAGGAGCAGTTTGCCGGCAAGGCTTCTCATGGTAAGCTTACCCAACTCGTTGAATGGGGCTACTCTCTTGAGAAACTGCGCTGCGGCTACAGGGTCGGCTAACTGGTTATCTGTGTTCTGGCTCATGTGGGCTCCCAAATGAATAAAAATCAGAAGTGCTTCAGGCTGACTCAAGGAGAAATCTGTTCTTCACCAGGTCAACAACGTTGTTCATGACTGAAAATGTATCCTTTAACATAAGACGTTCGAGGTTTGACAGATCCGAAACTGCAACGAAGCTGTCAGGAGGAATTCCAAGTTCAATCTGTTTTAACTGGTTAAGAATCCCGAGCTGAACGTTGAACTCATAAGCAGCTGATATGTCAGTGACTATTGACCTGCTGACAAGAGTTCTGTCGGATAGTTCCTTCAGTCGACCCAGGGTGCTGGTTTCATTAATCCCGCAATCAAAAGCCATGATGCGGGCAAAATTGACGAAAGGATCAACTAGCCTCGTCTGTATATCGATGGATGAGACTGAAGTTCCATCTGTCTCCACCGCGCAATCGCGGAAGAGTGTGACAGGGGACGATTTTCTTATCAAGTCCTGTGCCATCATTTGCTTGAATGTAGTGGCCTGAGTGAGTTTTTCCGAGATTGCGACCCTGAGCTTTTCTCCGAGCGAATGGTCACCACCAACTGGCCTGAAGTCAAGGATCTCTCTGTTGATGATAAGATCTGGAAGTATAGGATTCAAGACAGATTCATGCAGGTACTTGACCCAAACAGAGAACGGCTGACGCCATCTTGGATTTGACGCGCAAATTCTTGTCCTTGATGGCCCTCCAATGCAGGAAAGTATTGTCCTGGCCACTGAAATGGCAAACTCCTCGAGGTAGGCAGACTTTGTTGCTTCCATGATCGTGTCCGGTGTGTCTTCGTAAACCATACCGTTGTCATAAGTGGGGTAAAGACTGGTTTCTTTTCGGCCGGACTCACCGAAAAGAAGGCGTGTAAAACGGATATCAGAATTGCCCAGTTTTTGTCGCGCCAGATCCATTATTTTTAGGAGGAAACGGTCATGCATCAATGCCAGCACGGTGATCAAGTGGCTCGAGCGCGCTCCCTGCTCTATTAGCCTTCTCGTGATTGAAGGCAATCTCTGATGAAAGAGACTCAGGTTGTCTGGCTCGGTTTGGGCGTTGATATCTCTCAGGAGAACCAGAGGAGTCGCCACCTGATTGACCATGATGTCATGAGCGCTGATGATTCCTATGAATTCCGATCCATGTTGGACCAGCAGATGTGTGATCTGTTCTCGCACCATTTTAATCATGGCCTCAAAACATACGGCTGCCGCTGGTATTGTTTTGATAGGACTCGACATTATCAGATCGACTGGCGAACTGTAGTCCAGCCTGTTGGCGACTACCTTTTGTCTAAGATCTTTCTTCGTGATTATCCCAACCAGTTCACTTGAATTATCTCGCACCAGAACACAGCCAAGACCTTCCGAAGCCATCAACTTTCCAGCTTCAAGTACTGAAGAAGTTCGCTCGACGGTTACCACCGGTTTCCTGACTATGTTGGCCACCGTTGTCGAGAAATGATTAAATCGTTGTATGTCCGTCACTAATATTCGTCCATGACGCAAGCCTGCGTAGGCTTCCGAAATTTTGTCCTCGGTCAATCCACTTCTAAAATGTTTTTCCATTCCAGGATTTTCTGCTATCAATTTCAGGAATGACTTACGGTGAGCCAGCAGGCAAAAAGTATCTTCTTCTGCCTCGACATGGACATCAGGGGGGGAATTGCCAATGACCCAGTCTGCTCCAAATATTGTTCCTTCTCCCGCCAGATCTCTCAAAGCTATGTTGTCCTGGTCCGTCCTGACCAAAACCTTGACCGCCCCCCTCTGTATGATGTGAACGTAGTTTACTGGCTGGTTGTCCTGCCGGAAAAGCGTGGAGCCTTTGGGAAAGTATTGAACCACCAGGCAATCAACAAACTCTGATAGTTGATCATCAGCCAGCCTGTTAAAAGGGAAGGTTTCCTTCATGAGCTGAAAGATTGCCTTGGGGGCCATTTTTATGTTTATCCTTGACGGGGTTTGCCGCTCCGTTAATGCTATAGCATGAGTTCATAAAAGCTGATTACACGTCCCGGGAAATCTGCAGGCCGATAGCGCCCAAAGATATCAGTCTCTCCGGGGACAGCCTGGTTTGGATCAAAAACTCCATCCAAGAGGCCGTTGAAAAGATCTTAACACGCTACTATTCCCCTGTTCCCAAATTTTTTCATTGAAGATGAACGTACTTGACAAGGGCAGTTTAAACAGTGTATCAAAAGTAATATACAAGTTTTAATTCTAACCGACAACATCTTATCCATTTAGATACTACCGTGCCGGACATAGCCGAATGTCAGGACGTATTTGGTGAAGGCTTTTAGGAAAAGATGCCAGGGCATCGATAGTGAAATCGTTTCAACTTCTGAATAGCGTTCACAAAAGTTCCTTATGACTGTGTTGATAACCTATGAGGTTGTCAATCTGGATGTTTACAGTCTCTGACATCGGTTTGGGGCCCAATTCTCAATAAAAACGGCTCTTTAAGGAAGTGGGGAAAACTCGACGTATGAAGTTTAGTTTGCTAGCGCTTGCCGTGAAAACCTCATTTCCAACAACATCTAGAAGGAGGGTTTTGTTATGGGTGACGCCCAGAAATGGTACGACTCGCACTTGGATGTCTACAAAGATGTAGCCTATATCAAGGGCATGGATGAGTACAGGGCTATGTATGACGAGTCCTTGGAAAATCCTGATTCTTTCTGGGGGAAGAAGGCCAAAGAGTACCTCGTCTGGCAAAAAGATTGGGATGCGGTTCTCAAGTATGACTTTCACAATGCCACGATTGAGTGGTTCAAGGGGGGAATTCTCAATGCGTGCTACAATTGTCTGGACAAGCATGTAGACGTGTTGAAGAACAGAGTGGCTTATTACTGGGAGAGCGATGATCCCAATGAGTCCAGAACTGTCACCTATCTTGAACTCTACAACCAGGTAAACAAGTTTGCAGCCGTTCTTAAAGCAAAGGGAATAAAGAAGGGCGATCGGGTCATCATCTACATGCCGATGATAGTCGAACTGCCGGTTGCCATGCTGGCGTGCGCAAGGATTGGGGCGGTTCACAGTGTAGTATTTGGCGGTTTTAGCGCAGAATCCATAGCGAGCCGCGTGCAGGACTGTGGAGCCAAGACTGTCATTACTGTCGATGGCGGATTTCGCGGGGGACGTCCACTAGCTCTCAAGAAAACGGTTGATGAGGCTCTGAAGCAGTGTCCGGATGTTTCTACGGTGATTGTGTTCAACAGATGCGGTCTGGATCTTGAACTCGATCCGAAAAAGGAAGTATGGTGGCATGAGGCCATTGCGGATCCCTCACTGCCAGATTATGTCGAGCCGGAGCCAATGGATGCCGAGGATCCCCTGTTCATACTCTACACCAGTGGAAGCACAGGCAAACCGAAGGGTGTTGTGCATACGCAGGCTGGATACCTTCTTTATGCGGCCTTAACATGCAAGATAACATTTGACTTGAAACCCGAGGAGACTTTCTGGTGTACTGCTGACATTGGCTGGATAACGGG
>CAZIVV010000125.1:0-5564 GCA_964542775.1 uncultured Desulfomonile sp. | reverse complement strand
CTGGAACAGGAGCGGGCCAACATGCTGTTCCAATATCCCGACTGGGAATTATCGATGCCTGAACCTGACGTGATGGACAGGAATAATCAGGAAAAAGTAAAAGTGCTGATGCCTAAGTTGAGAGAACTCGAGCCGGCCTTGCAGCAGGCTGATCGTAGACTGAGATCCCTTTATGCCGAACTCAAACGTCTTCCTGCTGATTTGGAACAGGATGAGCTTATCTTGAAAAGTCACATGGAGGAACTGGCTGAAAAACAGGCTGACGGCAAATCGGTTGAACAGCGTTTGGCGGAACGTGACAAGGCCGCCATCAACTGGAGAGCCTTGACTGTCTCACTGGACGAGGTCACACAAGAGTTAAACGCTCTTGGGGATGATCCGGAAAAGCAGTGGACCAGCCTCCAGAACTCCATCAGTATGGCCCAGAGGCAGGAGTCCCTGGCTAGGGAAGAGCTTGCCGGGAAATCCGCAATACTTGAAAATGTGGCCGAAAAGGCTCCTTACGCAAGGCTCACGACGCTAGAAGAACGATACCGGCATCTGGAAAAAAAACTACAGAGGGAACTGATCAAGAGGGATGCAATGGCGCTGTTGAAAAACACCCTTGATACTCGAAGATCTCAGGCCCTTTCCGGCGTAGCCGAACCAGTCGAACTCAGGGCCACTGAAATAATGCGAAGAATCGGAGACTCCAAATTCAGTCATGTGACGTTGAAGCAGAATTTTCTACCTGAAGGAGTGCGTCCGGACGTGATGCAGGCTGATGTCTCACTCGAGAACATATCAGGCGGCGAAGCCGAACAGTTGCACCTGGCTGTCAGAATTGCCCTGGCGGAAACTCTCGTCAAGAATGACAGGCACTTCATGCTTCTGGATGACGTGCTCACTGCCACTGATTCGGTTAGAATGGAGCGAATTCTGGGCATCCTTCAAGAAATGATGCAACGATTCCAGGTCATAGTGATGACATGTCACCCGGAACGATACAGAAAGCTGACCACGGCAAGGTTTATTGATCTGGCTAGAGTGTGACAGGCGCGAAAAACGCATTCAACCCCAATGAACCCTGGTGATTGGGTCACACGGCAGAATCGACATGAGATGTTCACTAACGCTCATGAGCATCGTTTTGAGGTTGCCAATCACTCAGAAACACTCATGCTCATGCCAGGATTTTATGAGAAATAATAGATGGTTGACAGTGTTTTAATAATACTGGTACTGGAGGCTGTAACGGTATATCTGATCGTCCTGTGCGTCCATTCGTTGCGCTACAGGGTCGGTTTATCCCCACTCTACCTGATAATGGGAGTTATCGCCGCAGTCAATTCATGGATTACCAATATTGATGTGTATGTGGAGACAACCGGAACAACGTTCATGGTAGGCTCCATAGTGTTCTATTCCGGGCTTTTGCTTGGAGTATTTGTGGTGTATGTCCTTGATGGTCCTCAACAGACGCGACGCTCGATCTTCACCATAGCACGCGTATCCATATTGATGCCGATTGTTGTCGGGATAGTGCATACCCAGCTAGTCATTTCCGGTGTCTCACCCACAGGCCTTATTCCGAGTCCGGCTATTCGAAGCAACATCGTATCAGTTGTGACCATTATCGCTGATTTGGTTTTCCTGGCCATTGCATGGGAATTATCGGGCAAACCTGATCTTCGCCTCAAAATGTGGCTCAGGGTTTTTCTGACTCTGTTGGGTGTACTGTGGCTGGACGTCCTTCTGTTTTCAACAGGAGCATTTGCCGGAACTCCGTATCACCTCAGTATAATGAAAGGTTCGCTGCTGATTCGATTCGTGATTGCGCTGTTTGCGAGTCCTTTTATTTACATGTATCTGAAGTGTCAGATTGCGAGGACGGGCCATGTAACGACGAATCGTCCGGTCCTGGCCATACTCAAAGATGTGGCTAAAATGAAATCCTCCCCTGAGCCTGGCCATCAGGATGATGAAACCGGCAAGCATACGGATTTCCGCTGAAAGTGAATGATCAGGACGATAAACCCATCATAAGCTCTTCAAATAAGGGATAAAACAGCAATGTCGGGACAAACGCTGACCTTTCAAGTCCTGCAGATCGGCGGTAGCAGGCCAGGGGTAGCGCCTTGCATGGTCGTCAAGATAATAGGTCGGTTTGTCAGGCTCGTCGAGACTCCATTTCTTCTTGACAGGACAACCGAAAACGACAGACCTGGTAATGGCGCCATTGTCCATGGAGTCCAGTAGCGCCTCCATGCCTTCAGTGGTCTGCATGAAGTTGACGGGATGGACGTGCATGTCCACAACAGGGGCCACAGGTTTCATAGCCGGAATCTCTATTCTGTATGGATTCGAGTCCTATTTTGGAGCCCTGATTAAAACAATTCCCTAACATCCATTATGCCTATTGGTGTTATATCTTCAAAACCAGAGTTGAACGGGCACAGGTACGAGTACCAGATGATACTCCGCCTATTTCTCTTTCTTTTTTACCATCTCCTGGGATAAAATCATGAGGCAATCTCTAACAATCTGATTCCATTGGAACCTTCGTTATGAGTTTCAGGGCATTTATCTGCTTGACACTACTTTTCCTTTTGATGGCTAGTCCAGTCAATGCGCAACCTGCCAGCTGGAACATTATGGCCAAACCATCATTCAGGATTGGCTATTTATACGGCTCCCAAGTCGCAAGCATAGTAACGGATTACGGCTCCAGCGACGAGAGTTGGACCCCAAAGAACGTTCAGCTTGACATCAGTTTCGGTTATCTTGTCCTGCCCGTGTAGTTGAGTTGTCAACGGGTGCACCATTTTCAGCTCGTTTGAGCGCTGATGCAAGCGTATACGGCCAGCAGAACATGATTTACGGATCGTGGTGGACATCCAGGAATCCGGCTCCCTACACTCCGGACGGTCTGTATTCCGGAGCAAGGCCGGGTTATGCGGCTTTTGAGGCGGCCGGCCAGTATGACATCTGGAGGTATCCCGGGTACAGTTTTGGGGTTACCGGCGGGTGGAGAAGCGAACACTGGTGGCACAGTTGGGGGAACAATGATAGCCTCTCATATGGAGCCGGTGACAATGTGACCTCATCAATTCCCTTTGCAGGACTGTCCGCCGAAATGGCCTATCCCGGCTGGCGATCGACCTGGCAGCTTCTGGCTTCTCCATTTATCTGGAAGAATGTAGATGGCTGGGTCAGGGATCGTGTCAATTCAGCGGAATACCAGTTCCCGTCACAGGATGGCTTACTACTGGAAGGGCGCATAGAGGGCCAGGCCAATGTAACGGACAATCTTCCGATGGGTATATGCGGGCGCTACAGCTACCAGAATCTGTCCGGAATCTTCGATGTCGTGACATCCCCGGTGGCAAGCTGGCCAGTCAATGTGGTTGAGAGCGCTCTGATGTTACAACTACAGGGGACTTACTTATTCTGGTGAGATGCCTATGTGGGACATTAGCGAGTTGACCGGCGATTGCTATACCCACCCGCGACCCCATCCATTACATGAATTAAGAACGCCTGGCGGACTTGTTGATGGCTAGCGTCTCAATATACCCATTTCCCTCTCTAGCACGGCCTGGTTAATTCTATATTCTATAAGCGCTTTGTAGTATTCAGCCTTGCTGAGCACCAGAGTGTCCTCGGCTATGAGCACGTCCGTGAAACTCACATCCCCCTGCTGGTAACGCATCTGAAAGAGCCGGAAGTTTTCCGTCTGGTTGCCAACAGCTCTTCTGAGATCATCAATATTCCCCTCAGAGGTTTTCATGCTCACATAGGCTATCTTGACATTCTGGGAAATATTCTGAACCAGTCTCTGCCTAGCCAGCACAAGTTCATCAACGACTTCCCTTTTCTCCTTGACGGCCGAGTTGCTCTTGAACATGTTGAAAGTCCATGTAAGAACACCGGTTAGAGTCCAGTCGTTGGCGCCCTCAGGATCCACAACGTTCCAGTCGTCACTGGTCCTGCTTCCCTGTGCCACGAGTTCGGCTTTCGGCAACAGGTTGGAATCGGCTACTTTAATGGCTTCCATGGCCTTTCGGATTAGATTTGTAGCCTGGAATATTTCATCGCGGTTTCCCATGGCCGTATTATAAATAGCCGGTATCCTGTAAGGGTTCGACCTCTGTTTGTAATCCTGCGTTATCTGGATGGGAGTCTCGGGAGGATTGGAGAGGAGGTTGTTCAGAATTGCCCTTTGGGACTGTAAAATCTTCTCATATTCTCTTCGTAGCACATAGGCGCCATATAACCGGGTCTGTGTTGACAAAACGTCCGTTTTTGTTACTGTCCCGGCCTGAAGAAATTTTTCGTTTAGCGTTTTCAGTTTATCAAGGTTGGATATAGACTCGCCGTTTACTTCCAGCAATTTCTCGCCAAGCATCATCGAATAATATGCCCGGTAAACCTCAAGAATCAAATCCTGCCTGTCCACCTGCACCTGTAACTGGGAATCGAGCACCGACAGTTTTGCCGCATCGTAACTGGCTACCGTCCGTCCACCCTGATATATGGGCTGTATTACCTCAACGCTTCCTTTAAATCGCTTCCAAGGATCCATACGGTAAGGATAGTGGTTGCTCAGGTTGCGTCGGTAAACTTTTGGATCGAACCGCGACATGTGGTCAGGCGGCCCAAAATCCCGCCCTCCTTGGGAGTATCTGTACCATGTCCCTCGATAAGTTAGCGCCGCTGAAGGGAAGAAGTCCGAGTAAACCTGTTGTTGCTGCCAGACCCTCTGCCTGATGCGTGCAAGGGCTTCGCCAATTCGTGGATTACGGTTCAGGGTCTGCTGGACTGCTTCCGGCAGCGTCAAGCGTGCATTGGCCCGATTTGTCTGTTTGTCTGAGCGTGCTCTGCTTGTCTGAGGTTTTTTCGGAAAGCTTTCCTCGGCTGCAATGACAACGTTTGTAGTCATCAGACACAGGCAAGACAGAAAAGCGATGGTTAAACGGCTCAGACTCGCTCAACATACCTTTCGAAGAGGCTTTTCGGCGTGTAATGTCAGTTGGTTGGACGCATCGTCCAAATGACGTCAGGCCTAGATTCTTCCGCTGGATGAAAAGCCAAAAAATCCAAACAATTATCCTGACTTTGACACTTTTTTTGGTCCGATCGGTTTAAGATATCGGAATGGTTAGGGGTGGGTTCAGGGTTTGATATGTAGTGCCCCGTTATGTTTTTTGTGCTTGACAGGGTTCTGCATGCATGGTATCTCTATACCATGTTTGTACGTACCAAAGAAAAACCCAACGGTAAAATCTCTGTTCAGATCGTTGAAAGCCATAGAAAGGCTGATAAGGTCAGTCAGAAGATTAT
The DNA here is from genome assembly GCA_964542775.1 of uncultured Desulfomonile sp. Taxonomy (GTDB): domain Bacteria; phylum Desulfobacterota; class Desulfomonilia; order Desulfomonilales; family Desulfomonilaceae; genus CAITZA01. The sequence goes on along the minus strand of CAZIVV010000125.1, from coordinate 242 downwards.
CAGGCATGTCGGTCAGGCTGTTACCGACATGGAGGTCGAAGAACTCAAAAAGCTTGCCCAGAAGATCATCGTTGAGATGAAGAATCAGCGAAGCCCCGTACTTCCCATATTCGCCCCGGAGGACATTTACGGAGATTATTCCCGCGCTGAGGCCATCGATGATAAAGTTGACATGGCCAAGCTTAGGGAAGAGCAGAGGATTATAGAGGGAATCGGGGACGTCTTCGGCAAACTATATGAAG
>CAZIVV010000124.1:0-27052 GCA_964542775.1 uncultured Desulfomonile sp. | reverse complement strand
ATGCTATCCATGTACGACCTGTTACTGATGATCCGGCCGAAACATGTCCATTTGTGGGGAGTGATGGACGACATAGAATTGAGGGGTCTATTGGACAATGTTTGTCAAAGGACCAGGTCGGTTCTGGTCAAAGACATCATGACCACAGATGTAATAACGGTAAATCCGGATACCCCTGCGCTTTTTGTACTCGACCTGATGATAAAAAAACACGTTCGTCGCCTTCCGGTGGTTGATGGGGGCAAGATAATCGGCATGGTATATATATCGGATTTGTTTTATAAAATTGTTGACAGACTGGCATCCCAGTCGACTACGGAAAATATCTGTTCCTGATAACTGACAAACCGAAGGGGAACTCGATCATGCCTCCGACAGCAAAGAATTCGACTCTATCCGACATACTTGTAAAAGAGGCTATGCGAAGGCAGGCCCCAAGCCTGTCGAGGGATTCAGCCGTACAGGACGCTATCAAGCATCTGATCAAGTTCAAGGTGTCAGCTTTATTAATCAGGGATGATTCCGGCCGACCACTTGGGGTTGTATCAAAGACTGACATTGTTAGCGCTTACTATGCCGGCCTTCCCGTGGATACGCCTTTGGAGAGCATCATGGTTGGTCCGCCCCTGATGTGTAGACAGGAAGATTCACTTGAATCGGCGCTCCAGCAGATGCGGTCCAACAGTGTGTATCGTCTTTATGTGACTGACGAATCCGGAGAGGAAGTTTTCGGGGCGCTGGCCTATCCGGATATAGTGGCCCTGCTTTATGTCTACTGCAGAGGCTGCAATCAAAGCGCCCAAAACCGCAGAAAGAGTCAACTTGATGAGACAGGGGACATGCGGTTCCGCGTCAGGGATGTGATGACATCGAACGTAGTGTCCTTCAATGAATCGGACACCTTGTCCGACATCATGGAAGGCATGTCCGGGAACAGGTTTAGCGCTGTGCTGATCAGGAACATTAGCGGGTATCCGGTTGGGGTAATCTCAAAGACGGATTTGTTGCTGGCATTTAATCACGGGATATCGACAGAAGAACAGGCGCGTTGCATACTGAACTTCCCATCGGTGAGGTCGTGTAGCGAAGATCAGTTCCTGGAGGACGCCATAAAGGAAATGATATTTTCCGAGCTTCATCGACTATTTGTTCACGCTCAGGATGTCAGTAATATAACCGGTGTTCTGTCACTCTCCGATGTCGCCAGGTTTCGTTCAGGATCATGTCACGCGTGCGTTGGCGCAAGAATCACAATAAAATGAGGCCCCGGATTTACCCCCGATTCTCACTCTCAAGACAAGTCACATGTCGGCGCTCAGTTTTTTGACTACATTTCCAGGGATAGCTGGTATATAATTCTCCGTTGTCACTGAATTTTCCCTCGAAAGCCTCTTTGCTGACTCATACAACAATACAGGAGAAGAATCATGTCCTCGAAGGTTTACTACGATCTGCGCGAGCAGCTCGATCAATACTCTGTTGGCTTCCCATCCACTGAATCAGGCGTTGAAATCGAGATACTCAAATTTATCTTCACTGAAGAAGAGGCTCAAATGTATCTAAATTTGAGCATGATGCTTGAAACGCCGGAACAGGTGGCGGCCAGGACAGGCGACGATCCTGTGAAGGTGGCCGAAATCCTGGAACGAATGGTGGAGAAGGGGCAGATTTTCCGAACCAGAAAAGGCGATGTACGAAAATATGGCGCTGCGCCTTTCATCGTCGGATCTTACGAATATCAGGTCAAAGACATGGATAAGCGTTTTGCCGAGCTTTTCGAAAGATATTTCAACGAAGCTTTCGGCAAACAGGGCATATCCCAGTCGGCGCCGCTCAGAACAGTCCCCGTGAACAAAACAATTGACCATAAATGGCAAGTAGCACCTTACGAAGACCTCAAATCAATCATCAGGAGCAAAGATACCATCTCTGTTGGCAAGTGCATCTGCAGAACGCAGCAGAATCTTCTGGACAAGGGCTGCGGCAAGACTCTTGAAGCCTGTCTTCAGTTTGGGAGTCACGCTCATTTTTACGTGGAAAAAGGAATGGGGCGTTACATAACCCAGGATGAGGCCCTTGAGATTCTCGAGAAATGTGACGAGGAAGGGCTTGTTCCTCAGCCGTTCATTTCCCAGGACACCGGTGGGATTTGCAACTGTTGTGGAGACTGCTGCGGTATTCTCAGGTCAATAAAGTTCCACCCCAAGCCATCAGAGAGGGTCTATACAAATTACTACGCTGAAGCGGATCTTGAAACCTGTTCCGGATGCGGGATGTGTCTGGACAGATGTCAGATGGAGGCTATCCGGCTTGGAGATAGCGGTTTGGCCGTAGTGGACAGGGATAGGTGTATAGGATGTGGTCTTTGCGTGACGACTTGCCCGACTGAGTCCATGACGCTTAAAATGAAACCGGAATCGGAGCGCCGTCAGCCACCTGCAACGAGTCGGGATTTTGTGATGCAACTGGCGTCGGCCAGAGGGAAGTCTCTCATTCCGCTGTCTGTAATTAAAAAGATGTGAGATTTCAGAGCGCCTGATTACTGATTGCCACGCTTATTGTCAGACTCATCATGTCTCAAATGGCATGGTTTGCGTAAAGTCCTTACGTTCGTTATCCAGACGTGAGCCACAAAAAAGCTGTCAATCGAACACGTCAGGCGCATCTGCGATCATCAGCGGGCCTCGCTCCCATTGCAGTTGATGATCATTGAACAGACACCGGGTCAATGGATGTCCGGGTTGTTTGACAATAATAAAGCTAATAAAATTCTATCATTTCTTTCGAAGGATTTTGTTGATTGTGCTGCGATAGCCGTTGTAAATTAAGGCGAGTCCGGCAATCCAGAAAAAACCGTAAAGAACTGCAGGAGCTACGGAGATATTTTCTCGGGAAGAGTATATGCTCACAGTAGCGAGGATGAAGGACCACCCTATTGCTATGACAACGAAAATGTAAGTCACCCGAGGGTCCAGGCCGACTGCCTCATGTTCATATTTTTTCATTTTTCATCCTGAAAGCGGAACTCTGTTGGCAAGAGACGAAGTTCAGAGGACATAATCCTTCATCGTGTCGGTTCACGTGATTAGCGGAACCAACACTCCAGATCAACAGGACCGCTACTATTACCTCGGAAAGTTTATATTAAACTGTTGCAAACTGGCAATCTGAAATTTCTGTCTTGCTCCTAATTACCCGGTAATCAGTCATGACCAAACCTCCTGACAAGTTTGAGCGCGATCCGGATCTTCTCGAAACGCTTTACCGAAAGTACGCCAAAGATGGGATACGTGTTTCATCATGGCGACAGACGGTGCGATTCAGGTTCAAGAGATTGCTCTGGAATGTCGTAACAAAAGGCAGCCTCAAACTAAAACGTCTCATAGACATCATTGGATCACTGATAGGCCTGGTTTTGCTATCCCCAGTATTTGGCATAGTCTACCTTGCCATCCTGATCGAAGACGGCTCCCCGGTGTTTTTCACCCAGCAGCGCATAGGCAAGTATGGAAAACCCTTCAGGATGTGGAAGTTCAGGTCAATGATCAAAAATGCGGAGGCAATGCGTGATGATCTTGAGGACGACAACGAGACCGGCGGGATAATTTTCAAGATTCGCAAAGATCCGAGAATAACAAGGGTAGGGCATTTCATCCGGCGTTACAGCATGGACGAACTCCCTCAACTCTACAATGTTCTGATTGGAGACATGTCCCTGGTCGGTCCCAGGCCACACCCGGTCTCTGATGTTTCAAAGTATAGCCTCGATCATCGAAGAAGACTCGAAATAACACCAGGAATCACATGTTTCTGGCAGGTTAGCGGAAGAAGTGAGATTGGGTTTGAAAAACAGGTAGACCTGGACATACAGTACATCCAGAGCCAATCGTTGTGGCTCGACATCATTTTACTTCTCAAAACCATACCGGCTGTTATATTTGGTAGGGGCGCCTATTGAAAATCTGTTAGTCTTACATGTAACATCCCTTAAAAATGTTTTCGAAGCGTGAGGTTGCTTTCATGAACAAAGGGACCCCGACTTGAATGGATCATCACTCCCGGAATTCCTCAGACACTAAAGGAGCAAACAATGTATTACCGCATGCTGCTTTCGTTGATGCTGATAGCCATGAGCATGGTTGGAGTCTGCGTCGCTGGGACATTTGAAACCGACACCATAAAAACATCCCATGGGGATCTCAACATAACGTTTATTGGTCATGGAACATTGATGTTTACTTACAATGGCAAAGTCATTCACATCGATCCGTGGACCAAACTCGCTGACTATTCCAAACTCCCCAAAGCGGATCTTGCGCTGATCACGCATGAGCATCAGGACCACCTCGATACGGGAGCAATTGCCAAGATCAGCAAAGCCGACACCAGGATGCTGGTCAATGAGAAATGCGCAGATAAACTACCCAAGGCTACGGTCATGAAGAATGGAGACTCGGTGTCTGTGGATGGAATCTCAATAGAGGCGGTTCCGGCCTATAACCTCATCCACAAACGTGAGAATGGGCAGGCCTTCCACCCACGGGGATCAGGAAACGGCTATATCCTCACTTTTGGGGACAAGCGGGTCTATATAGCCGGTGACACTGAGAACACCCCCGAAATGAAAGCGCTCAAGAACATCGATGTAGCTTTTCTCCCAATGAATCTGCCTTATACAATGAGTCCTGAAATGGTCGCGGACGCTGCAAAGGCATTCAGACCAAAATTACTGTATCCCTATCATACTGGGGAAACCGATCTTGAGAAGCTCTCAAAACTGATGAAAGATTCGCCGGACATTGAAGTAGTGTTCAGGAAAATGAAATAGGCCTCTGCGGTCAGCCAGAAATCCTATTTCAGACAATCTTGCATTGCCATTCTGGCTGCGAGGTGACCGCACATTCCATGAACGCCACCGCCTGGCGGCATGGACGAGGAACAGATGTATACTCCATCCAGGGGTGTGGCGTATGCTCTGAGTCGGCCCAGAGGCAGAATAAAAAGCTCTTCAAAACTCTGTATTCCGCCAACAATGTCTCCACCGATGTAATTCGGGTTGTAGGCCTCCATGTCATGGGGTGTCATCACGTGGCGGGCTAGAATGGTATCCCTAAAACCAGGAGCGAATCTCTCTATCTGATTCTCAATGCGGTCAGTCATGTCAACTACTGAAGCATTCGGCACATGGCAGTAAGCCCACCCGATATGCTTGCCAGCTGGAGCGCGCCCCCTGTCAAAAACAGTGGGTTGGGAAAGTAGAACAAAGGGTTTTTCAGGAGCATTTCCCGCCCAAACCTCCGATTCCGATTGAGCTATTTCCTCAATTGTCGGGCCGATATGAACTGTGGCTGCTTTGGCGCAGTTGGGGTCTTTCCACGGAATTGGAGCGTTCAGGGCCCAATCCAGTTTGAAAACGCCCGGGCCGTGTTTTTTGGAGACCAGCCTTCTCTGATAACCCGAAGGGAATCTGTCACCTGCAATTTCATACAATTGCTTGGGTGTGGTGTCGAACAATACGACTCTCGAGGAGGGCAGATCATTCAGTGAGTTTACCGGGCGCCCGGTCTGTATCTCTCCGCCCATGGATTCCAGCATCCTTGACAGAGCCAGCGCTATGGACTGTGAGCCTCCCTCTGCCAGAGGCCATCCTACAGCATGAGCCAGCACGGACATCATGACCCCGAAAGCGGCGCTGGACGGTCGGCTCAATGGAAGTATTGAATGAGCGGAATTCCCCCCAAACATGGCTCTGGCCCTGACTCCTCTGAATCTATTTTTGGCCAGTCCCAATGCAGATCTCACTGCCAGTGGTCCAAATCTCATCAGGGGTAGTGGATGGCGTGGAGGCCCCAGTGGCTTGAGCAGCTCGTAAACAAGCTCGCGCCAACTTCCGGCAAGAGGTCCAATAAGCTCCTTATAGGCTTTCTCATCAATTCCCAGCCCCGAAGCGGTTTCTTCCAGCGATCTATGAAGTAGAACGGCCTCTTCGTCATCCAGTGGATGGGCAAGTGGAACTTCAGGATGAACCCAGCGTAGGCCAAAAGACTCCAGATCCAGTGACCTGAAGAAGGGTGAAGCCAGACCAAGCGGATGTATAGCAGCACAGACATCATGATGAAAGCCGGGTAGGGTAAGTTCCCTGGTTCTGATTCCTCCCCCAATCGTATCCCTGGCCTCAATCACCAGAACCGATCTGCCCTCAGAAGCCATGGTTATGGCCGCTGCGAGGCCGTTAGGTCCAGACCCGACAACCACTGCGTCGTATCTGGAAGTCGGCCTGTAATTGCATCGCATGTTCATGTCTGTTTCACACTATCTGGAAAACCACCTGAACGGCTCGTTCAGGAGGGTGATGATCTGAGCGTTATATTTGATATTCCAGGCGTGATTCCACTGCATGGATGCGTCAATCCTTCGAGCGTCATATGTCACATTTGCAGGAACTCCGAGGAATGTCGCCAGGGATCGTAGCACATGAGTCCATATCCTGATCTGCATCTTTGATCCGGCCAAACGGAAGGCAGCCTCGAAAATCGGGTCCCCGGCCCTGGCCAATCCGCATATCTGGGCCACTGTGCCGTTTCTGTCACTATGAGCGCTGAAACTTACCCAGCCAGCTTCAGGATGGCCCTGCGGAGTCACAAACGTGAAGGAGTTGTCATCAGCGTACATCACCATGACTCCAGTAGAAACCGGTCCACCAGGTGTCATTGAGTCTATCAGGACTATCTCACCGGCGCCTATGCCTGCCGCAGACGGGTAGAATTTGTTACACGATGGCTGAAAAGCGGGAAAATTTTCCTTCATCACTCTAACGGCCATTTCAGGTGAAATGGAAGGATCGTCAACATACAGACGGTATGTCTTCTGCCAGAGCGGACCAAACCCATTAACCGGACCTATAGCCCTTCTGCCTGACACGTTAAGATTTCTGGCCTCACCCGGAACTACCCAGTTAACGTAAAGCTCATCCGCCGGTCTGGCCCACAAACTCGCATTGGCTATCTCTGAGCGTCCTGGTTCAGTGTTGATCGATTCGCCGGACATGTCTCCAGGCAGTTTATCTGTAGCTGCGCTGTTGTAAGGAATGTTTGATATGTGAGTGTTTATGGTGATCTGATCCAACTCAGTAATGCGTAATACGTCGCTCAAACTTTTATTCATCCCCATCACGTAAACCGAACCGCTCCTTTTTTTGATCTGTAATATCAGTTTAAGAAGCAGACAGGCGCCTAAGCCATTGATCGATGTGACTTTGGAAAAATCCAGAATGACTTTTCGGGTTGGCAATGAGCATGCGCTGTCCAGAAGCGTCAGGTAAGCGGTTTCGTCCTGGTCCATTACCTCCGCTGGCATGTCGATCACACAGGCCCCAGAGATGTCGGGTTTGGCTTTCAGGCTCAAAGAAGAGGCCGACGGTTGATCCGCGTCAGTAACAATATTTAGAGTGGAGGTTTTTGCGCCCGCCATGTCTGACTCTATTTCTGCAAGCCTGTCCCGAACTGTTGCAAGACGGTTTTTGAATCCGGGAAGCGCCCAAAGACCGGCTCTTATCAATGGATTGGCAGACATCTTGTCAAGAAAAGCCAGCTGACTGGCTCTCCCTACCAGGGCCTGAGCGTAAGTCGGATAGGCATGAGTTACGAATTGCCCCCAGTATAGCGGTTTTTTCATGGAGCGCAGCATCTGAGCTTCGTGTATTACCTCTCCAGCTGCCTCACCAAGAATGTGAACGCCTACGAGGCGGCCCCGACCATCGCAAAGGAACTTTGCGCCGCCCACACTTGTGCCATCAATAATTGCTCGCCGCATGTTGGAATAATCGAATCTGTAGACTTTGAGTTTGTGTCCGTATTTTTTGTGCGCCTGCTCTTCTGTCAGGCCAAAAAAGGCGAGAGGTGGGTCAGTGAATATGATACTGATATTGTAGTCGTAATTGGCGCTGAGTCTGATAGGGGCAAACATGTTGCCGGCTGCTGTAATCCCCTGGTATTCAGCCATCGAAGCTAGTTGATAAGGGCCCACTATATCTCCACAGGCGTAAATGTTAGGCGCTGTCGTCCTCAGTTTCTTGTCGGTGATGACTCCCCTCTCGTTAACGGCTACACCCGCTCTGTTCAACTCGAGACCATCAAAGTCGGGACGTCTTCCTATAGCCACAAGGACCCTGTCGGCTGAAACATTTCCTGATGATCCCTGCCTGAATTCATAGTCAACCGTTACCTGATTTTCATTCTGTCTCACCCCGACTGCCCTGGCCCCTGATATTATATCAATGCCGTCCTTGCGTAGAATGCCCAGTAGTTTGTTGACCAGTTCACGGTCTGCCATGGGTAGCAATCTCTCGAACATCTCGATGACCGTGACCTTCAGGCCAATCCTTCCAAGGGCCGAGGCATATTCCAGGCCATCCACACCGCCTCCGAGAATTATCAGTGAGTCGGGAAGACGATCCAGTTCGTAAAGATTCTCGTTTGTTAGGTAATCGACCTCGGAAAGGCCGGGTATCGCTGGTATCACCGGGCGAGTCCCCGTCGCTACCATGAAGTTGCCGGCTGACAGTGTTTCGCCGTTCAGACTGATGTGGTGATTGTCAATGAATGAAGCGTGTCCCATCAAAACCCGGATGCCGATACTCTCGAACGTCTCCGGCAGGTCTTTCTCGTAGGCTTTTTGTACTATCGACCTGACATGTTCCATGATCCGGGTCTTGTCCAGAGACAGGTCATTAGCCTTCAGGATACCAAGTTCCCTTAGTTGAGAGAGGTCGCGACCCAGGTGACCAAGTCGCACAAGCGCCTTACTCGGAATGCATGTCAGGTTCGTGCAGTTGCCGCCGAGCTTTCGTTTCTCTATAACAGCCACTCTCTTGCCAATCCCATTGGCTGTTACAGCGGACACAAATCCGGCTATTCCGGCGCCTATGACTATCAGATCAAAATCGTATTCTGTTGGCATGGTATCGCTCCATGGTTGAACTACCTTAAAAGTATAAGGATATCTTTGACATGAGGGCATAATGCTTACACTTATGATCATTTCTTTATACTACAAACAAGATTAGATTAAAAGGCTTAATATATAAAACTAATCAATATCATTAATAAATTGGATCCTTTTAGACACTACTGCCTTGAAAGACGTCCTGAAAAAGACTGACTACCGGTTTGATGATCTGTTTCCCCTGGACGCAACAGCCTCACTTATAGCTCAGGCATCATCACACCTCCTCATTGAGGGTTCCAACGAAGTTCCAGTTAAATTGCTATAGAAAAAATCTATTTGATTTATCGGTAAATGATATGTAACTTCATAACATGGATTTTTATAGACCCTGTTTAGTCGTGACTGGAGTCTTGGCAAAATGATTCCGCGTATTGTGTGCCCAAATTTTATTGAATCCATAGACAGCATGGTGGAGTTTGTTAATGACCATGGTTTTGATGGTGTGGACTGGACTTTCAGACCAGAGAACACGCCATGTGACCGAACCGGGGAAGCCCGTTTTATAGCCGACATCCAGAAGATAAGACCCTTACCGGTACGTTTTCACTGCTTTTTCAATGACAGCGGATTTGGTGATTATGACGCCGAGCGCCGGAGGTCAGCCATGCAAACATTTCACAAGACTTTGCGGATGGTTTCAAAGGTTCAGGGTCGTTCGATGACGATACACATAGGACTTGGGAGGGATTCTTCGGAAGATCTTTCGTGGACGGCAGTGATTGAGTCGCTGAGCCAGCTGGTAAATCTGGCGGCCGACCGTCGCATCAGGATATGTCTTGAAAACCTGCCTTACGGCTGGACAGCGCGACCTGACCTGTACGAGAAACTGATTCGAAAAACGAATAGTTGGGCGACCCTTGACATCGGTCACGCTCAGGCTTCGGACCATGTGGCCAGCAAGTCTTACGACGTGGAAGATTTCGTGGCTCCCCATCCCGAACGTTTTCTGAATGCTCATGTCTATGACAGGGAAACCCTTGACGGCCATACGGCCCCTGATAGCCTTGCAGACATCGAACAAAGGCTCGATGTTCTAACAGGACTGCCGCTTTGTGACTGGTGGGTTCTTGAACTTCGCGAAGAAAAACCCCTCATGAAAATGCTGTCGGTGGCGCGTGAGTACTGGAGTTACAGACTTCACGATCGGGCGGCCCGGTGATGATTTGCGCCGCTCGAAAATTCGCCCTAAAAAAATAGACACAAACCTCATCCTATAGTACTTTTACGCCGAGGGGGGAAGTCCGGCCACATCAATGTCGCAGGGGCTTTCTACAATAAGATGCCCCTCAACAGGTCTTGTCCGTCATGCTTTCACAAACAGGGTCTAATCCGGCTATTCACTTCTCAGGAGTCGTGATTTCAGGCAGTGGAATGATAGCAGATCAACAGGCGATAGCCTGCGGGCCTCGACTGGATGACGGTCGGTCAAGGGATTGAAGGAAAAATCAATGTCAGACTGCGTGTTTTGTAACATCATAGCTGGAAAGATTCCGGCCAAAATGGTTTATGAAGACGAAATGGTTGTAGCCTTTCATGATGCAAACCCGGCATTTCCGATTCACATACTCATTGTCCCGAGAAAGCACATCCGGACTCTCAATGACCTACCTGATGGGGACACCTTGCTCAGTCACATAGGTAAGGTTGCGACGATAATAGCTCGGGACTTTGGCGTTTCGGACTATGGCTACAGGTTTTTCATCAACGTGAACAAAGGAGGTGGTCAGGTAATATTTCACCTGCATGCCCATGTCGTCTCCGGGGCTGACTTGGGGTCAAAATTCATCAAGCTTGCCATCATACTTGCTAGTGGATGGAGAAAGCTTGTCCGAAAATTCTTCAGATCAGAATAGGCCACCACAGCCTCTTGGATAGCGTAGAGGTTATGATTGAAAATCAGTCCCTGAAATGGTATGATCGGTGAATCTTAATCTTTCGTATTATCTCAAACCACTGGGACTATTATATGAAATACTTCTTCAGGTTTTTTGGGCTTTTGATAGCGCTCTCGGTGATTGTTTCACTGAGCTGTTCAATAGGCTCAAAATCGACCAAAACCGACCAGGATCCTGCCGAATCTCAAGCCCGTACGGAACCGGAAAAGGCTACCGCCCGGAAGGACCAAAAGCCTGCCGGGGCCTCCGATGAGGAACTCAAGAAGCTGCTGGAACCTCCTCCTACGCCTCAGCAGTTGAAGGCTCAGCTATCGCAGCAAAAAACTCAGCCGACAGACGCTTCTATAGAATTGAGTGACAAGGAAGAAGTGAACCGGCATGCCCTTGAGTTTGCGCGGCAGATTCCCAAGGTAAAACACGTCAAGACCTGTTTCTCAAAACTTTACGGCGGCTGGTACATGCTCCTGTACATCCAGAAGGGCAAGAAAGTAGCTCTGGACCAGTATTCATGGAGCCCAGTCACCAAAGAATGGGAAATCGTCTACCGTTTAAAAGAAATCCCGACCAAACAGCTCGAGGCGCACGTCAAGGGCGAAGTTGGCGATGAAAAATGCTTCGTCCTTCAGTAGGCCGCCAAGTGTCGATACGGCCTTCACAAACCTGTTACTGGCGTTTGGTCCTGTAGTAGGCGCGATCCGGCCCCGAATCGTATTTCTCCATGAGCGGCGCTACCACGGGGCATGTTATGGGGCTGACCAGCGCCAACGGGATGTCCAGAAGATAGGCCAGACCGGTTTCCAGGGTTTCAAGCGCCGATCTCTCTCCTGGGCATACCATTACACACTGGTGCTTCTTGTTATAAATTGTCTTCGGCGTAGTGGAGATTCTCTCCTCGGTGGCGGCGTTTGCAAACGGCAGCATGAAGGCCAGACATATTAATGTCGATAAAAACACTTTCAGTGTTCTCATGGACAAACCTCCCTCACAATTAGTATCTGATCCTGTCAGGCTAACATAAATTGGTCTGTACGGCAAATCAGACCATCGAGAGCGCATTGAACGGGTTATGGTAATATTTTATTGACACTTTTACTGTCTCATCATAATATCACTGTTTTACAGATAGTTTTCTCGTAGTAGAGGACATCGAAATGAGAGTGGGTCTTAAGATATTCTCAGGAAATTCGAACATTCCTTTGGCGGAAGCCATTACCAAGTACATGGGTATTCCTCTGGGGATGGCCATGGTGGGTCAGTTCAGTGACGGTGAGATACAGGTTGAGTTCAAGGAGAATGTTCGAGGCATGGACGTATTTGTTGTCCAGTCTACATGTTACCCTGTTAATGATCATATTATGGAACTACTGGTGATGATAGACGCGCTGAAAAGGGCTTCGGCCAGTCGGGTCACAGCGGTCATGCCTTATTATGGCTATGCGCGTCAGGACCGTAAGGTGGCCAGCCGCGCCCCGATAACCGCGAAACTTATTGCTGATATAATAACAGCGGCGGGCGCTGACCGTGTGCTTACCATAGATTTGCATGCGGGCCAGATACAGGGTTTCTTTGATATTCCTGTGGATCATCTTTACGCCAGTCCTATTCTTGCCGAGTCCGTCAAGGCTGAAAATGCGGGAACCGATTGCGTGGTAGTCTCTCCTGACGCCGGCGGTGTGGAGAGGGCGCGTGCATTTGCAAAACGAGTAGGGGCGAATCTGGCTATCATTGACAAGAGGCGTTCCAAGCCGAATGAATCGGAAGTAATGAATGTTATAGGTGACGTTTCGGGTAAGAATGCAGTGCTCCTGGACGACATGGTAGATACGGCCGGGACTCTGGTAAAGGCCGCTGTTGCGCTGGAACAGGCCGGAGCGAAGAACATAAGCGCCTGCTGCAGTCATCCTGTGCTATCGGGCGAAGCGGTAAACCGCATAAATAATTCGCCAATCAGGAAGATATATATAACCGATACGATTCCAACCCATGAAAAGGCGGCCATCTGCAGTAAATTGCAGGTGGAGTCGGTGGCGCCTCTATTGGGTGAAGCAATAAGCAGAATTCACAGAGAAGTTTCTGTCTCTGAATTATTTGTATAAAGAACAGTTGGGGCCGCGCTCGATAGACGAAGAGTTAGTAGTCCCGAAAGTATGGAGGCGAAGTGAATACGATTACATTGAATGTCGAGCAAAGATACGAGACTGGTAAAGGCCCTGCCAGGAGGTTGAGAGCGATGGCCAAGGCCCCTGCCATTTTCTATGGGAAGAATGTCGAGCCCATGAACCTGGCCATTGATACTCATGAATTTATCACAAAGATGGGCAAAGCCGGTCACAACCCGCTTTTCGATCTCAAGATATCTTCTGAGGCCGGTGAGATCAGCAAGACAGCCTTGTTGAAAGCCAGACAGACCAGGCCGGTCGATGGGAAGATTTTACACCTCGATTTCATTCAGGTCATCATGGATGAAATGATAGAGGTAGTAACTCCGGTTGAATTCGTAGGCAAGCCCATTGGTGTTGAAAAGGGTGGAACGTTCCAGCCGGCCGCAAGGGAAATAAGGATTTCCTGCCTTCCCAACAATATTCCCGATGTCATCGTGGTCGATGTCTCAGGAATTGAAATGGGCCACTCAATCCACGTTGGTGAAATCACGTTGCCCGAAGGTGTTAAAGCCGCTACTGACGCATCCGTAGCGCTTGCTACGGTTATTGCTCCAAAGAAGGATGAAGCTGGGGCCGAGGCGGAAGAAGCTGAAACGGCAAAATAATTCAGCTACTTTTTAGGTCAGCCGACTGTTCCTCAAAAAAGCTGTCCGGTAATTTTAGCGTTTGCGACACCGTGCGTAGCGAGAACGGTTCTGCAATCCTGATCAGTTAAGTATCATCAGGATTCTCGAAAGAGTTATTAACCGGTGGCGGTTTTTCTAAATACAATCACTATCTGCTTCTACAGAAGGCGGGTTTTTCCCGCCTTTATTATTTAATGGTGTTTTTCTCTGAAGGCTATTGCGATATCCGTTTCAATACCTATGCTGATTACTGTGATAACTCTGATACTGTAAACCGGATGATTCACAGCCTTAATCTCCGGTTTCATACCGGAGTCCGACTGAACACGTGACCTGAGATCATGCATCACAACGAGTACTCGAATGATACAATAGTAGCCCTTTGCAGCGCAGCCGGCCGGTCCGGTGTTGGCCTCATCAGAATAAGTGGGCCTGATGCCGTGAAGATCATACGCTCGATCTTTAAAACCGGAAACACGACCGACCTTGAGTTTGTGGATCGCCGCGCGACTTATGGTCACTTGATCGATCCTGAAACCATGGGATTGATAGACGACGGCATTGCCGTAGTGATGCGAGGGCCGGCTTCGTATACGGGTGAAGATGTTGTAGAATTGAGCCTGCATGGGAGTCCGGTAATCCTTCAGACAGCCATCAGGATCATCATGTCGCTAGGAGCCCGGCTTGCCCAGCGAGGAGAATTTACCCGTCGGGCGTTTCTGTCAGGACGCATGGATCTTATACAGGCTGAGGCCGTCATTGATCTCATCGATGCTGAGACATTCAGTCAGGCTAGTGACGCTCGTTTGCGTATCGACAGGAGACTGTCTGACGAAATATTCGCATTTTCTTCAGAACTGAGGGATGTCGGCGCTGAAATAGAAGCGTTCATGGATTTTGATGATGATGAGGAAGGGGTTCCACCAGATCCACTGCACTGCGTGGCCAGGATCTTTGACCAGATTGGCATGCTGCTGAAGTCTTCACGTTCGGGCAGGTTCAGGTCTAAAGGTCTGACGGCGGTTATTGCCGGAAAACCTAATGTGGGCAAGTCGACCCTGTTCAATGCGCTTTTGGGAACAAACAGGATGATTATCTCACCTCAGCCGGGCACAACCCGGGATCCGGTCTCCGAAAAAGTATTCATAAACGGTGTGGCAATATCATTGGGGGATACCGCTGGAATCAGGGACCAGCCGGATTCTATCGAAAGAGAGGGGATCAACAGAACTCTCGAATGGATCGATAATAGTGATATTGCGATAGTGGTAATCGATTCAACTCAGGCGCCGGATAACGATGACCTGACGGTCCTGGAACGGGTAGGGGACAAACCCGGGGTAGTGGTTCTTAACAAGATAGACAGGGCCCATGATGATGTGATGCTTGAACTTGAGGGGATGAAATCAGGGGATGTTGTCAGGATAAGCGCGAGGACTGGCGAAGGTCTGAAATTGTTGAGCGCCCGGATAGCCGATCTGGCCGATTCAATACAGCAATCTTGGGAATTCAGCGAACGTGGCTCTCTGAATGACAGGGCGCTGCTGCTGATGGAGTCGGCTCATGTTAACCTTGGAAACGCAATACAACTGCTTGCTGGCAAGCAAGCACTGGAGCTTGTTTCGTTTGAGATCAAATCGGCCTGTGATAAGATAGATGAAATCACGGGACGAAAATTTACCGAAGACGTACTCGACAGGATTTTTGAACGCTTCTGCGTCGGCAAATAGCAGGATGCTCAGGAAAAGATTTGTCATCATTTCACGACACCATAAAGACGTTTCGGGAAAAGAAGCTGGCCCCCAAGAAGTGGCTGGGGCAGAACCTTCTCGTAGATCAGAATTACCTTAACCGCATAGTTACTGAGGCCAATGTAGTTGAAGGAGAATCCATAGTGGAGATCGGAGCCGGCCTGGGCGCTCTGACACAGGCCCTGGCAGACTCAGGAGCCAGGGTGGTAGCCATAGAAATTGATTCCGGTTTTTTCAGGGAGCTTCAAACGAGATTCGAATCCGTTGAGAATGTCGAGCTGATTCACGCTGACGCCCTGAAGTTCAATTTCAGGGAGCTGGCCGACAGAATAGGGCGACTACGGGTGGTTGCAAATCTCCCCTACAACGTGTCCAGTAGGCTCGTATTCATGTTTCAGGAGAACAGTGACATTTTTAGTTCGCTCACCATCATGCTCCAAAAAGAAGTGGCGGAACGATTCATGGCTGATCCCGGCGGCAAGGAGTATGGTCCCCTGAGCGTTCTGCTGGGGTTAAGGTCGAGGGTTCAGGCGTTGTTCGACATCCCGGGGAGGGCATTCTATCCAGTCCCGGCAGTAGATTCCACTCTCATTCGTGTAGATTTCACACAGTCGCCCAATATCCAGGTGGTTGACTTCAAACTACTCACACGCCTGGTCAAAACGGCTTTTGCCTCCAGGCGCAAGACGCTGCGCAACAATCTCAAATCATTTGTGGCCCAAGGGATTGATCTTGCCGGTCTGAACAGGGCAGCCGCGGATTCCGGTGTTGACCTGTCTCGACGCGCGGAAACCTTGACCCCGAGTGAATTTGCCGCACTGTCAAACGAAATAAGCCGTGAAATCAATAAAATATAGGACTATTCCTTTTTGAATGGTCTGTTTCCGGTTAGAGGCCCGAAGTCCTTTTCCATGATGTCATAAACATCTCTGCCCACAAAGAAGCTATAGATCCTGCCAGCTTCGGCCTTTACATCGATATCGGCGAATTTATCAGGATACAATATCTTTCCGATAGCATAGGCATCCGCTATGGCCGTATCCACGTTGACGACGTAAAAATTGAACGGAAATACGGTGTATGCCTTCGACTTCCTGAATGCGTCAAGAGTGTTATAAAACTCGGGATTCTTCTGGAAGTCCTGCGTTGTCGGGATCAAACCTCCTCCGTCAATGAATATGATGTCGGGATTCCAGGCCAGTAGCTGTTCCTTGTTGACAAAAAGATGCTCTTTTTTGTTGAGGCTTTTTACTACGTTATTTGCCTTGAGCCATTCAAAAGGCGTGTAGTCGGCATCGGTGCTCTCGATACCTTGCTGGCCCCTGAAACCGATTCCTCCGACATATACGGTAGGACCCGGTTTCTTTTCGCTCTCTCCCACACGTTTGCCAAAATCTTCTTTGGAATCATTTATGAATTTTACGATGGCTTCCACCCGCTCTTCAGTGCCAAGTATCTTTCCCGCCAGCCTCAGGGAGTCATGGAATTTTTCGTCAAAACCGGCAAATCTTCCCTGAGAGAGTATTACCACGGGAATCCCAAGCTTCTCCTGGAGAGTTGATGCCTTGCCCGGGTCCATATAAGATATGAAAATGACATCGGGCTTGACCTTGAGAGTTGCCTCGAGGTCCGGTTCATTATTGATGTTGCCCGGCCCACCCGCCGCCACAGTCGGTAACTGCTTCAGCTGAGGATTCGCAAGGAGATAGGGCCTGCCTAACGGCGAGACTTTTTCAAAATTCTCAATTCCAACTACCTTGTCCTGTCTTCCGAGATAAACTATCTGTCTGAGGGTTCCGGGACCGAGGCATATTATCCTCTCTGGATTGACAGGCGCCTTGACAATCCTGCCAGCCATATCGGTAACCTCAATTTGAGATTCCTGTGACTGGGCAACAACCGGTAAGAACAAAAGACTCAGGAACATAATCGCGTAAGCGTATACTGTGGTCATAGGATCTCCCCTGAAGTTGATTTTAATTGATTGTCAGAATTAACTGGCGAGGGCTGTAGGCAATTTGTGAATGACCGCGTGATCATGTTGTTTGTGGTCTTCAAGTGGCACGACCACCGGGTAACCGTTTACATCCGACAGGATCACGTTTATTCCATAGACCTCGCGTATGATTTTTGGTGTTACCTCTTGCGCCGGTATGCAGGCGAAGACAGTGTTATCCCTCAGCATGAGAAGGCTGTCAGCGTACCTGAGCGCCAGATTCAGGTCATGCATCGTAACAATAACAGACACGTCATGATCCCTCACCACGTGCCTGATCAGCCCCATCACATCCACCTGATTTTTCAGATCAAGATTGCTTGTGGGCTCATCCAGGAGGAGAATGTCCGGTTCCTGGGCCAATGCCCTCGCGATAATAACCTTTTGAGACTCCCCCCCACTAAGCTCTGAAACTTTCCTGAGCGCAAACCTGTCCAGCATCATCGTGTGTAGAATACGCTCAACTATTTCATAATCCCGTGGCGCTGCCGCCAGTTTGATGTGAGGCTTGCGGCCGAGTAATACCGTGTCAAAAACGGTCAATGTGTCTTCCGAATATTTTTGTGGCACATATCCGATGCGTCTGGCTATCCGCCTTCCACTAAGACTAAGCACATCTAGACCATTGAGCAGTATGGAGCCCTTTGCAGGCTTGAGAATCCTGTTTACACATTTGAGAAGAGTGGATTTTCCGGCTCCGTTCACTCCTAGCACCCCGAGTATCTGTCCTCGCCCCAGCTCGAAACTAACACCATCCAAAACAGGCGCGCTATTGTAACTGAAACTTACTCCCTGAACTGAAAGGATCATCTTTGGTAACCTCGAACGAGCAGATACAGAAAAAGAGGGGCCCCCATGAAAGATGTCAAAACTCCTACAGGTAAGGTGCCTGAGCCAATAAGAGTCCTGCCCAGTGTGTCTGACACCAGCAATAACAGCGCTCCAATAACGCATGAATGGGGTATCAGGAAACGGTGATCCGGGCCAACAAGCCTGCGGGCAATATGTGGCGCCAAAAGGCCCAGAAACGCAATAACTCCCATGAACGCCGTGACCAGAGCTGTAACCAGTGTGGCCATTATCATTCCAACAACACGGGCGACGCTCACGTTCACACCCAGAGATCCCGCTACGTCGTCTCCAGCCGATAACGCGTTAAGATTCCAGCTGTTCACCACAAAATAAGCCGTGACCAACACCGCCGCCCCGAGGCATATCTCCACCTCCAGCCAGTTCAGACGACCGACATCGCCAAATGTCCAGAACACTATCGAGGCGACTTCCACATCACTCCCGAAATATTGCAGAAGTATGGTCCCTGACACAAATAGTGATGACAGCGCTACGCCGGCTAGTATTATCGCTTCAGGGGAAAGTCTCCTCACCGTAGAAAGTAGCAGTATGATTCCTGTCGCTACCATGGCCCCAAGAAAAGCAAAGATGGTTACCGAATAGAGGTTAGTCAGGTTAAGTAGAGCAGCTCCTCCTGTATTTGCCGGAGCTTTGGGCGCCATGCCAGCGTTAAGGACCACGATCGCAAAAGCAGCCCCAAAAACGGCTCCGTGGCTTACCCCCAGTGTAAATGGAGACGCCAGGGGATTCCTGAGAAGACACTGGACCGCAGCCCCAGATATCGCCAATCCCCATCCGCCAACTATGGCCGCCGCTATCCGTGGCGCGCGTATGTTCCACACAACAACATTCTCCGGGCCCGTGTTCTGACCCAGCATTGTTTTAACCACGTTCCATACAGGTATGTTATAAGATCCGGCCGCTATGGAATATACGGCGATCACACAGAGCAACGCGACAAGTAATAGTAATAAGCTTATTTTTCTGTTTACGTAGGCGGTATAGTCCGCCCTGACGTTAGTAGCGCAGGTCATGTGATAACACTTTTAAGTCATTCGTTAATCTTGCATGCTACAATAATTCAAAATGTGTAATAATGCAAGGCCCCATAGAAAAATTAAGGCCGGATTGTTTGTCCGGCCATACTTTTCAGGATCTTCAGAATATTCAGACTGAAGTCGCTAATTCCTTCTCAGTTGTGGGCGCCTTGCTTTTACGCTTGAATGTCCGGTAGATAATTACGTAAAAGAGTGGCGCGTAGAGTGTTACCAGAATGGTTGCGGTCACCACCCCTCCGAGGACTCCGGTTCCGATAGCTTTCTGGGCTCCGGCTCCGGCTCCGGTGGCTACCGCCAGCGGTAAGACGCCAAATCCAAAGGCCAGAGATGTCATGACGATTGGTCGAAGCCTCAACCTTGCGGCCTCGAGAGTTGCCGTAATCAGTTCAACACCCTCTTCGACCTGGGCCTTGGTGAACTGAATGATAAGAATGGCGTTCTTCGTTGTCAAACCCAGCGTCGCCAGCATGCCTATCTGGAAATAGACGTCGTTTGGCAGCGAACGCATTGATGTGGCCATGACCCCGCCAATGGCTCCTAGAGGCAGGGTAAGCAAAATTGCAAAGGGGATTGGCCAACTCTCGTAAAGAGCCGCGAGGCAAAGGAAAATGACCAGAATCGAAAAAGCGTACAACGGGCCGGTCTGGGTGCCTGCGAGCCTTTCCTGAAAAGACAGTCCGGTCCAGTCGAAACCGATTCCTTGTGGTAGACGTGAGACGATTTCCTCCATCGCCAGCATGGCCTCTCCCGAGCTTCTTCCGGGAGCAGGCTCGCCCCATATGTTAATCGATGGGAAGCCGTTGTAGCGCTCCAGTTTAGGGGATCCCGATGTCCAATGACCTGTGGCAAAAGATGAGTACGGGGTCATTTTACCTTCACTGTTTCGCACATATAGCCTTTCCAGTTGGCTGGGCATCATGCGGTAAGGGGCGTCCGCCTGAAGATACACTCTTTTTACACGACCACCCTGAATGAAGTCATTGACGTACGCAGAGCCGAATGCCGCAGCGATAGTCTGGTGAATGGCCGTGATATTGACGCCGAGAGCGCCGGCTTTTTCCCAGTCAATGTCAATCCTGTATTCCGGGACATCGTTCATTCCGTTGGGTCTGACCGCCATGAGTCTGGGATCCCCCGCCGCCATTCCAAGAGCCTGGTTTCTTGCCATCATCAAGGCTTCATGCCCCACCCCACTCCTGTCGAGCAACTGAAAGTCGAAGCCTTTAGAATTGCCTAACTCGATGACCGAAGGTGGAGTGAATGCAAAAACCATGGCATCACGCATTTTTGAAAACTGCATCATGGCCCGGGCGACCACCTTGTCCGCTCTCAGTTCTGGTCTGTCTCTCAGATCCCAGTCTCTCAGCTTCACAAAAGCCAGCCCCATGTTCTGGCCTCTACCCGAATAACTGAATCCAGCTACCGTAGTGACAGCTTGAACAGCGTCCTTCTCCTGGGTCAGAAAATAATCGTTGGCTCTCGCCAGAACTTCCTGTGTCTGTTCCAGGGTCGCGTTGCCGGGAAGGATCGCCTGAACAAATATGGTGCCTTGGTCTTCATCGGGAAGATAGGCTGTAGGCATTCGTTGAAAAAGCACGACCATGGCTACTACTATCACCAGGTACAGGACGAGGTACGGTGTTTTCCTGGCCAGAGCGTTTCCCACTACTCTCAGATAGGAGTTGGTCGCAGTTAGAAAGAGGGAATCAAACCAGCGGAAAAAGGGTTTCAGTATCCAGAATCCTTTTTCAGCGTGCCCAGTGTTTCCAGGGACGGATTTGAGGAGGCCGGCGCACAGTACAGGAGTGAGTATCAGGGCGACCACCACAGACAGCATCATTGACGCTATAATGGTTATTGAGAATTGGCGGTAAATGACACCTGTAGACCCTCCGAAGAACATCATGGGTCCAAAAACCGCCGAGAGCACCAGACCGATGCCGATAAGGGCGCTGGTTATCTGCCCCATGGATTTGCGGGTGGCCTCTCTCGCCGACAAGCCCTCGTCATGCATTATGCGTTCAACGTTCTCGACCACGACGATAGCGTCATCCACCAGCAAACCGATGGCAAGCACCATTCCAAACATCGTCAGCATGTTGATGGAAAAGCCGAACATGCCCAGCACTGCGAATGTTCCGAGAAGCACCACGGGAACGGCGATGGTGGGTATCAGCGTGGACCGGATGTTGCCCATGAAAAGGTACATGACCAGGAACACGAGCACAATTGCTTCCAGCAGTGTCTTGACAACTTCCCTGATGGCCACCTTGATGAATGGAGTCGTGTCATAGTAGTAGACAGCCTTCATGCCAGGCGGAAAATACTTGCTCATCTCTTCGACTTTGGCTTTTATCAGGTTCGCTGTAGTCAAGGCATTGGCGCCCGCTGCCTGGCGTATAGCCATACCCGCTGACGCTTTGCTGTTGTAGAAGGCTTGAACATCGTAAGTTTCGGTGCCTAATTCAGTGCGTCCTATATCCTTGATCCTGACTACAGAACCGTCAGGATTCATGCGAACAGGAATATTCGCAAACTCTTCCGGTGTCTTCAGAAGGTTCTGGACGATTATGGATGCGTTCAGGCGCTGGCCTTCGACAGCCGGAGCTCCACCGAACTGACCGGCGGAAATTTCCACATTGTAAGCCTTGAGGGCCTTGAGCACGTCTTCCATCGTCAGGTGGTATTCCGTGAGGCTGTCGGGATTGATCCACACTCGCATGGCATACTGAGTGCCGAAGTTTTCTACCTCACCGACTCCAGGAACCCTTGCCAGAACTTTCTCAAGGGTGGATTGCGCATAATCCCTCAAGTCATTGCCATCCATGGACCCGTCTTCGGAGATCAGACCCAGAATCAGCAAATAATTCTTTGTGGATTTGCTAACCTTGACGCCCTGCCTCTGCACCACCTCGGGTAGGCTGGCCATGGCGAGCTGAAGCTTGTTCTGGACCTGTGACCATGCCAGATCGGGGTCCGTCCCCGGAGCAAAAGTCAACTCCAGTCGGGATGTTCCGGAAGAATCACTCGTCGCCGACAGATAAAGCATCTTGTCAAAACCGGTCATCTTCTGCTCAATTATCTGGGTAACGCTGTTCTCAACCGTTTCAGCTGAAGCGCCCGGGTAGAACGAGGTTATCGATATTGATGGCGGCGCAATTGGCGGATACTGTGAGATCGGCAGGTTGTAGATGGCCAGACACCCTCCAACCATCATAATGATAGCTATGACCCACGCAAATACGGGACGATCAAGAAAAAAATTGGATAGCATTAATTCCCCCCAGCTTCCTTGACGTCCCTGGGCTTAGGACCCTTGCCTGTTTTTTCCCTGTCCTTTCCGACAGCGCCCAAAGCCACCGCCCTGACGGGAGCGCCAGGTCTAATCCGCTGGAGTCCCTCAACTATCACCCTCTCACCAGGAGCCAGTCCTTCCGATACCAGCCAGTTGGGGCCTATTGCCCTGTCGAGCTTGAGAGTTCGTTGTTCAACAAGATCGTTGGAGCCAACAATGAAAACACTCGGATTGCCCTTGGGATCGCGTGATACCGCCTGTTGGGGGACAAGTATGGCCTGTTCGTTGGTTCCCTCCTGTATGCGGGCCCGAACGAACATTCCCGGCAACAGCAGGGCATCCGGGTTGGAAAAGACAATCCTCAGTATGACTGACCCCGTAGACGGATCCACTGTTACATCCCGGAATTTTAACATGCCCCGGATGGGATATTGTGAGCCATCTTCCATCAAAAGCACCACATCCTGCTGTCCTTTTCCATTCTGGTTCAGGCGTCCATCTTCGAGGTTACGTCTTAACCTGAGTAATTCCGAAGTAGATTGGGGAACATCCACGTGGATGGGGTCGATCTGCTGAATAGTAGCCAGGGGCAAAGGCTGGTAGGCAGTGACAAGAGCTCCATCAGTAACATTCGACTTGCCAATGCGACCTGATATAGGGGCTGTGACTCGTGTATACTGTAAATTGATTTTCGCCGTCTCAAGCATCGCTTTCCAATATTCTATGTCCGCTTCCGCCGTACGCAACGCAGATTCCCTGTCATCGTAATCCTGCTGAGAGACTGCCTTCTCCGATAGCAGACCCCTGTAACGGTCAGCGCGCGACTTTATTGCGGGAAGAGCCGCCTCAGACCTGTTCAGCGCAGCCCTGGCGTTGTCATAAGCCGCCTGAAAAGGGGCAGGATCTATCAGGTAAAGCTCCTGACCCTGTTTGACATCGCTGCCCTCACGGAACAGTCTCTTAAGGATTATTCCGTTGACCTGCGGACGGACTTCCGAAATGCGATAAGCTGATGTGCGTCCTGGTAGCTCAGTCATCAATACAATTTTCTCTGGCTGAATATTTATTGTAGCCACTTCAGGAGCCGGTGGCGGTCCAGGCGGTTTCGGTCGCTCGCAACCCGCCAGCATGAAGCTAAACATTATAACAGTCAGCATGATCGCTGTTCTTGGAGATAAGGACATAAGAGTTCCCCACTTTAATCCTGAATGAATTCATTACCGTAATTTCCGGATTGTTCTCCGGAGTATTCTGGACTTCAGTCCAGAAAAAGTCCGCTTGCTCAAAAAACCTTTGAGCAAAAGAACCCCTGATAGTCTTTGATTTTACTCGCTAGAGCGTAACTGGCATTTGTCCTGACAATACGCTGCGCAAGCCCCGGAATCCAGAACCCCCCGAAAAAAAAGGTCAGCCACCATGGAAACATGAGACGAATCCTTTAGCTGTTCAGGGTCGTCAATCAGTCTCCACATTACCGAATTCAATGCCCCTTCAAGAGCCAGAGCCATGTTGTACGGATCGACGTCGCGGAACAGCTTCGCCTCGATACCCTTCTCAAATACGGACGCCAGCTCTTCAATCAGTCCGTCATATAACCTGACAAGATCCTTGTCCAAGCCTGCTTTAAGATTGAAACTCGCGCCTGTAGCCTCTGCAAAGTATAAACGCATAAGCGGCAACTCTGACACAAAATTCCTGTGACGTGCCGCAATATAGTTCCGAATCGCTGATAGTGGGTCAGAACTCGACCTCAGCGAATTGATGATCATCCCATGACACTTCTGAACCATTTCCATGATCAGCGCCTTGTAAAGATTCTCCTTGTTGTCGAAAAACTTGTAGAGAGTCCCAATACCGAACTCGGCTTCTCCAGCTATCTGGCTCATCGACACATTATGATAACCTCGTTCAGAGAACAACCTTAAGGCGGCCTCAAAAATGTCATCGCGCTGACGGAGATTTTCGCGTTCGCGCCGCGTCAGTTTTGGCTCAGTCGCCTCAACATTTCCTGCCGATGAATAATCCATTCCTCTTCCCTTTTGAAGATGTATTCAGATTCAGAATAAGACGTCGCAGTATAAGGACTATCCGCCGGCTTAGCAAGCACAAATTACTCAAACATGAATTTTATCCATGATTTCAGTCAGTCTGGCGCTCACTGGGCCAGCCCGTTTCAAACTTGACTTATTCACAGCATCTGCGATATCATCAACGCAGCGGATCATCACCTTTCGAAACGATAACTTATTGCTATTAGGAGGAGTTTTGGGATTTCAGGAGGCTTCGGAGCGCTTAGACGGTTTAAGAGATGAGTGTGTGTCCTTCTTGTCTACTATCTGTTCAATTCCGGCTCTCGGTCCTGACAACGGCGGGACTGGTGAGATGGCTAAATATATTCCGGTCAAGGAAATGGTTATGTCGTTGTCTCCAGACAGGGTAGAGGAGGTCCACGCTCCTGATGAACGCGTTCCCGACAAGGTTCGTCCCAATCTCCTGGCCATTTTCAACGGTAAGGATCAATCCAGGACCCTGTGGATCCTGAGTCACATAGACGTGGTTCCTGTAGGTGAATTGCGTTTGTGGGATGCAGACCCGTTCAAACCCTACGTGAAAGATGGCTACCTTATCGGACGAGGGGTCGAAGACAACGGACAGGCTATAGCTTCAAGCATTTACGCCGTCAAGGCGGTGAAAGAGACCTGTGGATTGGGAATCAATGTTGGCCTGGCGCTGGTTTCCGACGAAGAATGCGGGAGTCTTTACGGTCTGGATTACATACTCAGGACAAGGCCCGAACTTTTCAGTTCGGATGACCTCATAGTGGCGCCGGACGCAGGAAACAGGGACGGTGACGCCATGGAGATCGCTGAAAAGCATCTGTTCCATGTCCGTTTCTGCGTTACTGGAAAACAGGCCCACGCTTCACGTCCAGACAAAGGAAAAAATACGCTTCGCGCCACCGCATACCTAATCACGGCTCTGGATGAAGCGCTGCATAATAAATTCAACAATGAGAACAAGTTCTTCAATCCTCCTGTCAGCACATTTGAGCCGACACGAAAAGACGCTAATGTCCCCAACGTGAACACTATTCCAGGTGAGGACGTCTTCTTCTTCGACAGCCGAATACTGCCGGAAACCAGGGTTGATGATGTTTTGGCGCTGATGAGAGAAGTCTCGTCACGGGTCGCTGCAGATCAGGGCGTTGAAGTGAGCGTCCAGGAGTATCTTCGGAGTGAGTCCCCAAACGCTACACCGCCAGATGCTCCAGTAGTGGTAGCCCTCGCACAGGCCATTCAGGAGGTATACGGTGTTCAACCCAGACCTCAGGGTATTGGAGGACAGACCGTAGCCACTTTTTTCAGGAAGGCCAATCTGCCGGCGGTTGTATGGGAACGAATGGAAGGATGGGCTCATGCTCCAAACGAGAAGATTCCCATCGACAACCTCATTGGTAACGCAAAAGTTTTTGCGAGAATGATGGTGTGAGACCAGAAATGGCTTATTGGCTGATTCAGTCGAAGGACGCAAAGGCGCAGGACCTGAAAATGTCATCATGGTCCCTGAAAACATTCTGAAACCGCATGCGCATGGACGGCCACCGGTGTATCTGAGGACGAGGAGTTTAAAAAAGTCCGTTAAGTGATCGGGCAATCCGGCTTTGAAAAATTCCGGGAATTCGCTGACGGAAAGTTTTACGGCCAAATGAAAGACATAGGTATCAAACGCAACTGTATCTTTTAACGCAGCTTCGGGACGGCCGGTTTTTGCAGGATTTAAG
This sequence comes from uncultured Desulfomonile sp., assembly GCA_964542775.1. GTDB lineage: Bacteria > Desulfobacterota > Desulfomonilia > Desulfomonilales > Desulfomonilaceae > CAITZA01. The sequence goes on along the minus strand of CAZIVV010000124.1, from coordinate 630 downwards.
GTTCTCAGAACAGGCGCTGTTCATTCTTTAACGCAACTGAAATTGACAGCTTCCACGCAAACGGAGGCGCTTCATATAAAGCCCGCCACTGAGCGGCCAACATTTCTGTTTTTCCGGCCTGGCCGGTTTGTGTCCTTCATTGGAGGAATTTTGGGTATGGATATAACAAGACCTCTGGCGGGTCTCATCATTCTGGCGCTAATGGCCACATTGCAGCCTTCGCTGACTATTGCTCAAAGCAGTTCTCAGGGATTGGCTTCGAATGTGAGAACATCACAATCGGGAGGAGCCCTGGATTCACCGAGGTCTCCAGCTCCATCTCAACTAAAGGCATCTGCATCTACACAATCAACTGATGAAAAAAAATCTATGAGCGGATTCAGTTCGGATATCGACAATTCTTTCCCCAGGAATATTAAACCGGTTGTGATGAGGGAGCCTACTTACCGCTCCAACGATCCACTCCTCAAAGTAGACCTTAATCAGGCCGTGGAACTTGCCATACTGCGTAACCTCCGTATGGCCGACTCAAGACTCGCTATCCAGGAAAAGGAATATATTAGACGGGAAGCATTCTCCGACTTCTTCCCGACTATCGATCTGAGTTATAGGGCAGCGTTTGATAGGTAC
>CAZIVV010000123.1:0-1821 GCA_964542775.1 uncultured Desulfomonile sp. | reverse complement strand
CCTCAAATAACCCAAACATCACAGCCTTGGGCGTCGAGAGCCATGGAGATTCCATTGAAATGCCTGGTCCTGAAAATCTTCCTAAACGTCTCGTCGAAAATGGCGGGCCGCTGGGCGCATATCCGGATGATGTCAATGCGTTGGCTCAACTGCTGCAGGTTCAGTCCGGGCGTTTGAGTTCGCCGAGCGGTCCAACAGGCCTTTGATACGCAAGAATTAACATAATCTATTCACATTCCCGAAAGGACGGCTAAATGAACAGCTCACTGGATGAGAACGAGATTTTTGCGCCGGGTCCGCACGACACTGGTGAATCCGGGTCCATATCCGGTCAGGGTCCCTCGAGCAGCTTCGATGAGGAGGGTGTAATTGACGATGACCGTGCCCATCGTCCGTCGGATTTACCTGTCAACAGGGAAGGGGCTACGAATTCGCCCCCCGATCTGGCCGACGTCATGGATTCCATGAAGGGGTTTCAGGACGAACTGGCCAAGAACCGCAAGGAAATTGAGAGCCAGCGTGAGCTGCTGGAACTTCTCGGGGCTGACACCTGGTCCAAAAGGCGTGCTGCCGATGAACAGGCGTTCCTTGACAATGTGCGTGAAAAATTCGCCAAGGACCCGGCTCAGGCCGCCTCAATACTGATAAGAAAGGCCCAGGAGCAGATGTGGCAGGCTTTTGAAAAGCGTCTCAACGAAGAGACCCGTCAAAAGTCCGAATTTGAGCGGTTCATGAACGGGATTTCGTCAAACCCGGAAAAAGCGTCCATGAACGACTTTCGTGACGAGATAGAGTTCCTTGTTCGTGACCGAGGCATGGACCCCGAAGAGTCACTAGGGCTGATTGAGAAAATATCCTCAAAACTTGACCGCAGCAATGACCGTAAGAAGGCGGCGATAAGGAAGATGCGAGCGGAATCGCAGTTTGAGTCTTCCCAGCATACGTCGAACTCTTCGGACCCGGATCGTGAGTTTACCAGGCTGATGTCTCAGGCAAAGAGTCTGGATGATATGTTCGCCAGTCTCAGAAAAGTAAACGCATAAAGAGCGCAAGGAGGTAGGCATGGCTGGAAATGTAATTGATTTCATGAAGCTGTGGACTCAGAGCGATGTTGAGTCCGAGCGCAAACTAAAGAAATTCCTCCTGATGGGATTGGACAAGGTGGTCCAGGGACAGAGCGACGTCCTGGGCAGAATCCCTGTCGGTCCATCGGTGTCGAGCCCGTTTGTCAGGTGGATGGAGGAATGGGGCTACCCCTCACAGGTTGTGGCTCAACTTACAGGCGACGCCATGACTTTTTCAGGCAAGCTGTTCGGCAGATCGCTGACCGATTCGTCCCTGAAGCAGATCATAAGGTTGGGAACCATTCTGGAACGTCCGGATGGAGGGGCGCAGGTCAAGGTCACCGCCCTGGACAATCTGGAAGCGACCGTGGAGGCTTATGGAGGAACGACGCTCAGTGATGACTCCGATCCCGTCCAATGGGACATCATTGCCGAAGTATGGTCCGATTACCGTGACGCTGATGAGCCTCGAGCGCTGGACAGGATATTCAGGGAAGTCGGTTCCCAGATTCATGCGGAAACATTCGAAATCCCCAAAACCAGAAAAAATACGGCTTATGAAATAGTGGCCAATGAGACAGAGCACCAGATTGCGGCGCTTCTTGAAAAACTGCGCCGTCAGCTTGCCTACGCTGCCCTGCGTTCGAGGCCGTATCATGACGGAACCGGCTTCGTCTACGGGAACAAGACTCAGGAGCCCACCATGTGCGGTATCTGCTCCTGGCCGATCATTACGCAGCAGGAAATGCCGAACCCC
>CAZIVV010000122.1:0-34960 GCA_964542775.1 uncultured Desulfomonile sp. | reverse complement strand
GGTCACTCTGGAGTCCGGGCTATTTCTTCTCAATTCATTGTCTCAGGTCTTTTTTCCGGAGATATCATTGAGTTCATTAATGATACCTTCAAACTGAAACTGTATTGTAACCAGCCGGTCGCGTTCCTCTCCTTCAACCACTCCTACCCGGTCGCAAACCATTTCATGAACGCATCTCACCATGTCCGGCAGTATGTCTGATGAAACTCGCCTGCTGAGTCCCTCCTCCGTGAGGTAATGCGATACGGCAAACAGGGTGCGTGGATGAAAGTTCGCGGGACCAATTTTTTCGGTTATCCCCAGTCTTTGCATCAGAGAGTAAGCTGGAGCCTGAACCCTGCTCAATCTAAGGCTGATGCCCCTTTCCCTGAGTTCGTTGTGGAGTTCATCCAGCATTTCAGCTCCGGCAAGATCGAGGTCTCTTGTCATTTCCAGATCAAATACGACGGCTTGAACAGCTGGCCTTTCGTCCTGAACAATTGACATAATCTGGTTTTTGTATGAGTCCGCATTGGCATAAAAAATGCCAGTGTCGGCTTTTATAATGAGCATACCGGGGATTGTAATGTTTGAAGGATTTTCATTCATTGACGAGAATTGAGGCTGCCCGGGAACTCGCCCCAGAACGCTGATGTGTGATTGCGAAGTCCTTACAATCACCAGCACAAGTGAAAGTAGCGCTCCTATCACTACACCATCCAGAATTCCAAGCGCCAGGACACCGACAAGAGCCCCAAAAGCTGTCCAGAACTCGGGCGTGCGAAGTTGGAACAGGTGAGCCATCTGTCTCCATTTGAACAGGCCCTTTACGGCCACTATGACAACAGCGCCCAGAATAGGCTCTGGAAGCTTACTGAAGAGCCCTGTAAAAAACATGACCACTACAGCGATAATCAATGCGCTGATTCCACCGGCCAATTGCGTTTTTGCGCCAGACTGGTCATTCAGAGCGCTTCGGGAAAAGCTTCCGGCGACAGGATACGACTGCGTCAATCCACTGCCTATACTCGCAAATCCCAATGCCAGTAATTCCTGATTGGGGTTCACATTGTAACCGTTCTTGGAGGCAAAGGCCCTAGCCATGCTCATTCCTTCAACATAGGCCAGCACAAAGACTGCGACAGCCCCTCTTACCACTTCCCGAGCGTCCGGCAAAAAAACCGGTGGAATGGTAAAAGACGGCAACCCCCCTGGGATTGAGCCAACCACATCTATGCTTTGCCCCTTCGACCCGAGAATCGTCATCAGCCCGATTGACCCGAGCACAACCATCAGCGGCCATGGCAACCTTGGTTTCCAATGTTCTCCGGCAAAAAGAACCACTATTCCACAGACACCGAAGCCAAGCGCATAAAGGTTTGTCTTGTCAATGTGTTCAACTAAATAAGATACTCGTTCAAGGAACTGCCCCTCTGCGCCGTGAATTCCAAAAATCTTCCCGAGCTGTGATCCGGCGATGTAGAGAGCGGCGCCAGTCGAAAACCCCACAAGCACTGACTCCGAAATGAAATTCATGAGAACGCCCAGCCTCAAAGCGTAGGCTATCAGGGCGATCACTCCAACAATTACGGCGATGAGTGCGGCCAGAGCGGCGTATTGAGCTGGAGATTCAACAGTCAGACCGGCCAGGGCAGAGGCTACAAGGATTGATACCGCCGATGTCGGACCAACCACCAGTTGGCGTGATGTTCCAAAAAGCATGTATAAAAGTGGCGCCGCAATACATGCGTAGAGACCAGCCTGAGCCGGCATCCCAGCAAGCTCCGCATAGGCAATGGCCTCAGGGATGGTGAAGGCGGCGAGTGTCAGACCGGCCATAGCATCTGATCTGAACCACTCCATCTCATACCTGGACAACCAGCTGATAATCGGAAGGTGGTGTCTCAAACGATCAGCGAACGAATCTTCCTGACGCATCAATCCTCCGCCAGAACAAATTACGGTAAAACGGGTTGGCTAATACTGAATTGCACAGAGCAGGTCCTGCAGGGCGCAAAAGACCCCACCCAGATGGCGACCTCACAAAGGTTGACGACCCTGATAGACAAAAAAGCCGTAGCCCGGAACTAATCCTCACAGGAAATATTCGATGCAAATCAGATCAGACTGATCGTATCATTAGCACCATATTATTGATGAATCAAGAAGTGTATACCGGCGGGGATTCGGGCTTCACAACGGTCGTCTCACTCGAACTTGACGAAGCAGTCCTGGGCGTCTGATCTCCTGAATACGCTATGAGAACAAAGATTTGGCGAATTGGTAAAAAGAAAGGGATCAGCATCCGATCTCAACTATCCAGCGCTGACATGGTCTCCTGGAGTAAAACTGAAAGCCTGCACGGTTTGGCTATGAACCCCGATATATGCTGACCAATCTCGTCCATGACCTCATCCCTATGGTAATAACCGCTCATGGCAATGACCCGGACATCCGGGTTCAGCTTCAACAGTTCTTTGAGGCATTGCTGGCCTGACATCTTTGGCATCAGCAGATCCAGGATTACCAACGATATTTCTGAACACCAGCTTCTGTAAAGATCCAGAGCTTCTCTGCCGTCTGACGCCACGATGGGCCTGAAGCCGCCGTGCTCAAGCATCGTCATTACTAATTCTGCCACATCAGGGTTATCCTCGGCAACCAGGACATTCCTGCGGGGCCCCACAGGTGTCCACCCATCAGGAGCGCCTTTAAGTGATCCAGGGCCTTCTCCCCACCGGGAACGGACATCTCCACCATAAGGTGAATGAAGCTTTTGGGACATCTCATCCATTCGGCTATCTCCAGGATTACTATCTGGTAACCCCTAAAAAAGTGTGGGACTTCATCATCAGAATCACTGATACTACAATACCTCGATGATAACTGTCCTTCTCTCCAGTCCGCTCTGATGTGACTGTTCCCTGAAGGATTCAGTAAAGTATTCCGGAATCAATTGCAATTTATAAATGTAACTATCCGAATAAACCTCCTGGGCTAAACAGATCGGGAATTTCCAGGCCACTAAAGCTTTCGATCAATAAAATAGTTTTACTATCTGTGACCAACCCCAGAACGAAAAAACACTGACAAATAGTATCACCATTTTTGAGATCAAACCAATGGCAGTATTCCGGTATAGAGCGTAAAACCTATGGGAGGAAAAACCAGGCACCAGAAAACCGCTGCTGGTCCTCTGGTGAAAAAAGCAAACAACCGTCTTTGAATTTTTTCAGATTTCCTGTATCGCCCTATTTTGTTGATAACATTGAGAACAAATTGTTTTTCGTCCTTGGTCAATTCATCCACTCTATCGGATTGCAATAGAGCATTCTTAGGCTCCAGGTTGATTTTTGCAAAAAGTATGATCCACATCTTCCACGGGTCGTTAACCCGATAAATTGTCCCCCCAAGCCTGCCCTCATTGAAAACCTGAATTCCACCGCCGAAAGATTCAAAATCAAGTATCTTGCCAAACGGTAAGTTGTGACTAACATCACCTGTGACGACTGACACACCTTTAGAATCAATAGTCAGTTCACCTTTCCCCTCAACAACCAGCCTACCACCTGAAAATCTCCATAGCATACTGCTTCTGCCGCCTCTCATAGCGCTCGGTTGTTTCAGCAAAACTACAGGAGAGCGGAAATACACTGACTGGTTCAGGTTCAACTGACCAGGACGGGGTTTGACAACGCGCAAATTCCCAGAGAAAGATGCGACAACGAAATCCAGAAATTTAAAATCGAGCCCACATCTCGAGCAGTTAGGGACTGCAGCGGGGTTCATCCTGTCGCAATTCGGACAGATGCGTTGCTCATAGTCCGAATGGCCATTTTCCCTGTTCATTGATAAACCTCTCAAATAGCCCGAAACGAGTCGTTTTCCTGGAACTCGCCGAACATTGGGCAATTAGCAAGTAAGTCATTTAAACCAGACTTCAACTTCATGCCCCCGCTCGATTCCCGTTTTTTGAAGATAGATTTTCGTAATTAATAGCCGCCATTTCATGTTCAGTGAGGATACGGTCACGAAGGGCCTGCGGTTCGATCACCTCCGCAGCCGAACCAAACCCCAGAATCCATGATATAATTTCGTAGTTTATCGGGACTTCCAGGGATATTTTTACTGAACCATCAGGCAGATCTTCCAGTTTTTGGGTAACATGCCATATTCTTTCCCGAACCACATGGGCCGCGTTTGGATTGATCCTGACCACTACCGTCTGAGGATCTCCAGTCATTACCCTGAAAGCGGAATTCAGGTATGAGTCAATGTCCAAATCTTTTGGTACCCTGAAACTCTCATCAAGGACCGATAGCCTCTGGATGCGATCTAGCAGGAATGTCCTGAGCGCCTTGCGTTTGTGACAATGACCTACCAGGTAAAAACTGCCATTCATCAACCAGACTCGGTAAGGATCAACTTTTCGAAGGGTTTTTGATCCTGTTGAAACAGCCTTGTAGTCTATTTTTACCCTTTTCTTTTCCCCACTGGCAGCGCTCAGACGGTTTATAGTGTCCGCCAGGCTCATAAGACTCCTGGTTGGACCAAAATCCACCTTAACTGTGGCGCATACTTCATCAACGAAACTTATTGTTTCAGGTTGCAACAAAGTTCGGACCTTTCCCAGGAGGGTCTCGATACTCTCCTGGAAAATAGTCCCGTTGAATACTTTCAGTAAATCGCGACTGGTATGTAAGGCCAGAAGCTCTGTTGGCGTAAGTGGTAGAGGAAGCAGTTTCTTAAAGGTGTCAACCATTTTCCAGTAAGAATATTTCCCTTTTTTTTCTACAAAAACAGGAAACCCCCCACGTTGAATGGCATCAAGATCACGATAGAGAGTCCTTATGGGAACTCTCACCTCTTCAGCAAGTTCAGCCGCGCCAATCCCGTTAACATGGGTCTCGATCAATTTGATGATCCTCCACTGTCGGGACATCTGATCTCCACGCATGGCGATTACCCCACTCCGTGTTAAAAATTGTAGTTAGAATATTTACTTCAATATATCATGAAAGTAACTACAAGGGAAACAAATAAAATGTTGGAATATTTGACAGCAAGCCCGTTTACTGGAATATCTTACTGCTGCGCGGCCAGTTCTATCTGACACCGGATGAGGGCCATGAATGATTTGCAAGTCAATTAACAGCAAGGTATTATCCGTTTGCATGTTTTGAACCAAGGGCCTTCACTGTATTTTGAACGTGGACAGCCTATTTCGCTACCATAAGACGGATCGTGGCAGGCGACATGGAACACGAAAAACATTCTCATGGACATTCAGGGGCCACGAAAGAAAGCAGGCTCGGGCTTGCCCTTTCTCTGACACTAGTCTACATGGTAGCCGAGGCTATAGGCGGCATATTTTTCAACTCACTGGCGTTACTGGCTGATTCGGGCCACATGCTCTCTGACGCCATGGCTTTGGGGTTATCGTGGATCGCAATACACATTGGCAAAAAAAGACCTAGTGATAGTCACACCTTCGGTTTCAGGAGAACAGAAATCCTGGCTGCGCTTTTTAATGGGGTGGCGCTATGGGCAATTGTCGGGGTCATTTTTTACGAGGCTGGACGCCGGCTGTTCAACCCGGTAGATGTTCAGGGTCACGGGATGCTGTATGTGGCTCTGTTCGGACTCATCATAAATCTGGCCATGGCCAGGCTATTGTTCAGCAGCGCATCAGAGAGCATCAATATACGAGGCGCTTTTCTCCATGTTTTGTCTGACGCCCTGGGTTCTCTCGGAGCTGTGGTAGCCGGAGTCATCATCATATTTACTCAGGCTCACTGGGTTGACCCTTTAATCAGTGTTCTTATAGGCTTTTTGATAATTTATTCCTCGTGGGGACTCATTACCGAATCTTTCCATATTTTGATGGAAGGTGTTCCAAAAGGTTACGATGTTTCCCGGATAGAACTTGAGCTGGCATCCCTGCCGGGAGTCTGCTGTGTTTATGATCTCCACTTATGGAGCATAAACGGATCTGAGGCTCACCTCTCTGCGCATGTAGTGATGTGTGACGATTACGATGATCCCAAAATGATCCAGTCACAGATAAAAAGCCTGCTCAGGGACAAACTTAAAATCAGCTATAGCACCATACAGATTGAGTCTACGCATGAGCTACGTAATGAAATCATTGAGGAAAAATGCAGACCAGGAACAACATGTCGCCAGGTCTGACAGCGGAATACGAATCCTGGCCTACATTCTCCCGCTTGGTGAAAGTGTTTTAAAAATAGTCCCGGAACTTTATTTTTGTGAAGCATGACCGACGCCTCCAAAACATCTCATGAATTTGTAATTACCCCGACAGTGGCCATTGCTCTTCTGGGTCTAATATTTTTGTGGCGTTTATTTCTTGGCGCCTACACTAACCTCATACCTGATGAATGCAGTTACTGGGCATGGTCCAGGAGGCTTGACTGGTCATACTTCGACAATTCCGGCATGGTTGCTTACCTAATCAGGGTTTCCACGTGGATATTTGGATATTCGACACCATTTTCAGTTCGTTTTCCGTTCTTTATACTTTCGCTTGCAAGCTCATTTCTGATTTATTCTTTGAGTGTTCGCCTGTTTGGCAGAAGGGATTACGGGCTGGTCACAACTCTGGCTTTTAACATGACCCCCGTAGCCTTGCTGGGAGGGTCGGCCGCTATCCATGACAACGCGCTTATATTGTTCACAGCGCTTGCCATGTGGTTCATGGCGAGATTTATGGAAGATGACTCAGACCACTGGCTTTATATGACAGGGATTGCCATTGGATTTTCCATACTTAGCAAATACACCGGTGTTATTAACCTGTTGTGCGTGTTTGTTTTCATAGTATGTCTGAAGAAGACCAGACCAATACTGCTCAAAAAGTCACCATGGATTGGGGCGGCGATAGCCATGATGTTCACTCTCCCCATAATCTACTGGAATTGGCTTTACGACTGGGCATCTTTGAGCCACATCCTGTTCATAGGATCAGGGTCGGCAAGTCTCACCAGGAGGATTGAGGACGGCCTTGGGTTTAACATAGCGCAATTCTTCCTTATCTCTCCGTTCATGTACGTATTCATTATAATGGCTAATTTGACCGCCTTGTGGCGTAACATGACCAAACCTTGCGCCAGCCACATACTATGTCTTTCGTTCGGATTACCTCTGATGTTGTTCGCCATTCAATCGTTCAGGGGTCATGTCGAGGCCAACTGGAGTCTTCCAGGATACATAGGCCCATGCCTGCTGGCGGTCTGGAGTTTTTACAGCTCTGACGCAGGCGCCCTGAACTGGTCGGCTAAGCCATGGAGTAAAAAGTTTGTAAAGTGGTCAATAGCTTCATCAATTGTGATCACAGGATTGGTGGTGGCACATGCGTGGCTTGGCTTGATCCCGGCTTCCCTGGAACGGTCCATCGCCAAAGCTGACCGAATAATATGGGAGACCAGAGACTGGGACAAACTTGGAGAGCATGTTTCGGGGCTTGTGCGGGAGAATGAGGTTGTCGCCGCAGACAGTTATCAGATGTGTGCGCTCCTGGAGTTCAATATTCCTGGCCAGCCAGAGGTCAGGTACCTCGCTCCATGGGGAAGACCGACTCAGTTTGACATCTGGCATCGGTCATTTGACGACATGAAAGGTCGTGACATAATCTACGTTTCAGCCAAGCCTTTGGCGCCATCCACCGAATCCTCATCAACGATCTGGGAAAATTTTGCTTCGATAGAGCCTCTTCCGGTTTTCAGTGTCACGTATCACGGCGAACCAGTCAGGGAAATATACGTTTACAGGCTGAAAGGCTTTGACCCGTTTCAGCCCCGACGATTAGCCCCCAGATCCCTTTTCTACAGGGACTATTGACAAATCTTCCACGCTGACCTTTAGTCTAACCGCGCGTCCGTCAGCTATTCTCCGAAGATTCATCAGTTGTCAGGAAATAGGCGCCATCCTCATTCTCGACAATTTTGAGTCCGTAATATCCCAGAGATTGAGTTAGAGGTCGTCCGAAGAAAAAATTCAGGAAGTTTTTTTCAACCTTCAGTTCACTCTGGACAAACTCCCTCACGTGATGATCAAAAGCCAGCAGGTTGAGCAGTTCATCTACTGTCTGTCCCTTGGTTGCGGCCAATCTGGCCATCTCACGGGAGAACTCCTCCTGGGAACATCTATCTTCGTGCTTCTCGATGATAGACCACAAATCTCCAGTGGCTTTAAGCAGGTCTGCGCGACATAGCAATTCGTCGTCATCCAGGAGTGTTTTCACAGGATTCCAGCATTGCTGACGCCTGCACTGCTCTGGTCTTGAACCATAGATTCTGCAACTCTTGTCCGAGGCATTCAGGAACACACATGTTTTTCCATCTTCGGTTTCGTTGATCTTAACGAATTCACTCTGTGAAGCTTCAGTGCGCTCGGAGTCGGCCACATATACCTGCTCACCCTGACGAATTGTAAATACATCGGACGGCGTCAGGACTCCGTTGATAAACAACTCGAGATCCTTTTTGAGCAATGTGGGGCTGCCCTTCTCACAACAGGTTCCGCATCGGACACAGTGAGGTCTCAACGCATAGGCTGCGGTGACCAGTCTTTCCCTCACCTGTTTCCATATTTCCTCCCTGGATCTTGTTTCAGTTACCTCAGGCTTTGGGGCGAGAGCCTGAAGATCTTCCAACGCGCTTTTAATAAGTGTATCCGGATCCATGTCGAGTTGTACTGACCAGAGGACATCCCTGGCCTCTTCCTTGAGAGCTACAACAAAAAAATCCCAGTCGGCTTTGTTAAAGTCTTTATCCATAACCTAAGAAAACACCTTTCAGCATATCAGTAAAAATCATCGGTTCATGATATATTATTTTCTCTTCAAATAAAATGACCAGCAACGGTTTAGCTACACTCAAAAAACGTAGAAAAAATTATCGGTTCAAGGTAAAAAAACAATTTAGGCTGGAGTTTTTGGTTATGCGAATAAACTTCATAAAGCTCGACGAATTGAGTCCACGGGGCCGCAAGAGGCTGTACCGTCGATCACGGGTTGATTTCGACGACCTGATCAGGCAAATAAGTCCCATTCTTGATCAAGTGAAACAGCATGGAGACAAGGCCTTAATAGAATACACAAGGAAATTTGACGGGGCAGAATTGAACCCAGGTTCATTTCGGGTTTCCGATGCCGAGATGACTGACGCTGTGGCTCGCCTGACACCTGAGTTGCGCGACGCCATTGAGGTATCGATTGCTAACATAACTAAGTTTCATGAACTACAGAGGGACCCCGAAAAGGTTGAAACAGTAATTTCTCCGGGAATCGTGGCTGGCGAACGCACCATACCTCTTGATTCAGTCGGCATATACGTCCCACGGGGCAAGGGGTCATTTCCCTCCATGATGATGATGGCGGCTATCCCTGCGATGGTAGCCGGGGTCAAGCGTATTGTGGCGGTAAGCCCTCCTGACCCTGACGGCAAGGCTGACTCGGCTACCGTTGCGGCTGCGGCTTTGACAGGAGTGAGAGAAATTTATCAGGTCGGCGGACCTCAGGCGATAGCAGCTCTGGCCTACGGGACTGAAACCATCCCGTCTGTGGACAAGATAGTGGGCCCGGGTTCAGGCTATGTGCTTGCAGCCAAGAAAGCTCTTTCCACAGAGATTGACACCGGCCCGGAAGCCGGACCGAGTGAGGCCATTGTTTACGCTGACGAGTCGGTCTCACCTACCCTGGCTATCACCGACCTGCTCATCGAAGCAGAGCACGGCCCTGATTCATCGGCATATCTGGTAACCACGAGCCACTCCATGGCAGAGGCCTGTCTGCGAATCGCGCCTGAACTCATTCACAGACTGCCATCGGCAAGGCGAGAATACTGTGAAACCGTTCTGACCGAAAGCGGTGGAATAGTTCTTGCCAGCAGTGAAGATGACGCCATCGACTTCATTAACGGTTTTGCTCCCGAGCATCTCCAACTTCTTCTGGGCGATCCTGAACCCACACTGGCCAGGATAAGGAAGGCCGGGGAGGTCCTCATCGGACGCTGGACACCCGGGACACTGGCCAACTATTCTATCGGCCCTAATGCAATACTTCCTACTTCAGGATTCGCCAGAACTGCTTCGGCCCTTTCTGTGCGCGACTTCACAAGAAAGATGTCGTATTCCGTCGTTGATGAGGCCGGCTTCAGGTCTCTGGCCCCAAAGACGCTGACGCTAGCCGAATATGAGGGTTTTGCAGCGCACGCCCAGGCGCTTTCATACAGACTCAACAAAACTGACCAGGACCTGTAGAGATACATGGAGAAATACAATGGCAGATTTCACTCATTTTGACGACCATGGCTCTGCAATCATGGTTGATGTGGGTTCTAAAGACATTACGGAAAGGTTAGCGGTTGCCTGTGGAGAGGCGCACATGAAACCGGAAACGCTGGCCATGATCATGGAGAATCGCGCAAAAAAGGGTGATGTTCTTGGCGTGGCAAGGATCGCGGGAATAATGGGCGCCAAAAAGACCCCTGAGCTGATTCCCCTGGCGCACCCACTTCCCCTGAGTTCTGTGAGCGTGGACTTTACAGCGGACGTTGACAAATCCTGCATCGAAATAGAGGCGCGAGTCAAGGTAGTGGCGAGGACAGGTGTGGAAATGGAGGCGTTGACAGCAGTGTCTTGCGCCGCGTTGACTATCTATGACATGTGCAAATCAGTCGATAGGGCGATGGTAATAAAAAACATCAGGCTGGTGGAAAAAATGGGCGGTAAATCGGGCCATTTTGTCAGGAAATAGTAATATCCATTTAATCAAGAAGGATGATCACATGCCACACGGTAAGTCATTTGAAGCAAACGATTTGACCAATGAACAGTTGATTCAACTAATAGGACTATATCTCGGCGAGGTCCTGGCGCATTACGGATTGTGGTTTGCCGAAACTGCCAGAAATGTCGGGGCGCCAAACGCTCTCGAGATGGAATCAAAAGCTATAGACAAATTCTTTCCATCCATCGGCGCCAGATTGTACCCCCTTTTCGGTATCCCCACAAAAGATGGGCTACCGTTAGCCCTGTTGAACAAGTCTCGTGAGGAGTTACTCATCTGCATCGGAGAAATAGCCAAAACCTGGGTGACTGGTGATGGTCTGTGGTTTCAGGAGGTCGAAAATGTAAAGGGTATGACCGAAGCCAAAGCCATTAATGACTCCTGCTGGTCCCTATTCGCAAAGATGGAGGCTTTCAAGATCAAGAAATTCCTGGGGCTTCCCGACAATGGTGGTCTCGAAGCCCTGGAGGCGGCCTTGCCGCTGAGAATATATTCCACCATAAACGCTAATAATTCGAAGCGGGATGAAACCGGAGCTCTGATCTTCACTATGAATGAATGTCGGGTTCAGTCCGCCAGGCGCCGAAAGGGACTCGAAAACTATCCGTGCAAATCCGCCGGCCTCATAGAATACGCCGAATTTGCTCACGCCATAGACCCGAAAATAAAGGTCGAATGTGTCAAATGTCCCCCTGATTGTGTCTCCGAAACAGAATTCTGCGCTTGGCGTTTCAGTGTTTGACGGTCCACAATAACGGCAGGATAAAAATGCCCTGAACAGTGATTATTCCGGCCGGCGCGGTTGAAACCCCATGGTCCTTGAGCGAAGTTATGCCAACCGCGCCCCCAGCCGGAATTAAATATTTCACTCTCGTCAAATCATTCAAATCTTCATGCAGAAAAGCTTCTCAGATTGTCGTTCCAACTCTATCCGGTAGCTTAAATTGACTCCAAGCGCTTCCTTATTTCAGCCCCCGAGGCAGATTTGCCCACTCCTTCATAAAACTCGGCCAGATTTTCCAGACTCGATCTGGTCAACACACTGGAACCGTAGTTTTTTTCCATTATCTCAACCGCCCTTACTAAAAGACCCTCCGCTTCATCATAACCACCTACCCCTGTCAGGGATCCAGCAAGATTGGTCAATGAAGACGCTACGTGTGGGTGATGAGGGCCAAAATTCTTCTCAGCTATTTCCAGCGCTCTTCGATACAACGGCTCCGAGTCTGCATAACGCTCCATCTTCTCGTAATAGCCCGCCAGACTATTGAGACCCAAGCCAACTTCCACACTATCCGGACCCTTCAGTTTTTCAGTCAACGCAAGAGCCTTCTCATAATACGTTTTGACAACAGGGTAACGCTCCATCGTCATGTTGACTGCCGCCAGATTGTTCAAACACGATATCACCGCCTGACTTTCCGGACCTACTACCTTCTCCAGAATCTGAAGAGCGCGCCTGAAAAGGACATCAGCCTGACGGTAATCGCCCATCTCAAAATGAGCCCCACCAAGGTTGTTGAGAATTATGGCAACTTCAGGATGCTGAGACCCCTGTCTCCCTTCCCGGATTGAGAGTGCGCGCTTCCACAAGGGAATAGCTTCCTCCAACCGCTCCTGAACACGGCATATCTCCGCTAGATTATTAATACAGGTCGCAGCTTCCTGAAAATCTGCGTTATCATCCTTGTCCACCTTTTCCATGGCTTCTCTTGCAAGTGTTTCAGCCTCTGAATATTTTCCCGAACGAAACAGTTCGACTACTTTTCTGTTTGTTTCTTCTATCATTTTTGGCTCCAATCGAAGATTAGACTCGACATTAACCCTTATTGGCTCACAGGTAATATTACCCTATCAGACCAGTTTTAAGAAAGATAAGTCGATAAATGGAAAAAGCCAGTTTTTATTGTCTACTGATTCAGTAAGGAATTTTTTTTCTTGAGATATTAGCTTATAAGGTGTAAACGATATGTTAAATGAGCCTGTTTGCGGGAATCCGGATTTCGGATAAACCTTTGCTGATATAGTCCAGAGGCCTAAATTTGATAACGCGGATTTCACCATTAAGTTTTTTGTCTTTTTTTTCGACGAAAATATAACGTCCACACACCCCAAGGAGGAGTCAGGATTATGGCCAATCTTTTAGTTGATGAGCGCGACGCTAAATTCGTGCTTTACGAACAACTTAACGTTGAGGAACTCTGTCAGGCTGAAACCTACGGTGAGTTCTCCAGAGAGACATTTGACATGGTAATGGAGGCGGCTCAAAAGCTGGCGGAAAAAGAGTTAGCCCCAACCAACGCTGACGGTGATTCCAAAGGCGTCAAGCTGGAAAATGGTCAGGTAACAGTGCCGGAAAGTTTTCACACGGCCTATCAGCGTTACTGTGAAGGTGGCTGGGCGGCGCTCCCAGTTTCTCAGGACATGGGCGGTCAGGGTTTTCCCAACGTGGTTTACATCGCAACTATGGAGCTTTTCGTTGCGGCAAACCAGGCTCTGATGATGTATCCGGGTCTCACTATAGGGGCTGCGAGACTAATCGAACTTTACGGCACTGAAGAGCAGCAGCGCATGTACATGGACAGCATGTATACAGGTGAGTATTGCGGTACAATGTGTTTGACTGAGCCCCAGGCTGGTAGCGATGTTGGAGCTTTGAGAACCAAAGCTGTCAAAAGGGCTGACGGAACTTACTCGATTCAGGGTGGTAAAATATTCATATCGGCTGGTGATCATGACCTGACGGAAAATATCATCCACATGGTGTTGGCCAGGGTAGAAGGCGCTCCGGCTGGCACAAAGGGGATCAGTATATTTATCGTTCCCAAGAAGAGGCTTGAGAATGGTGAATGGGTGGACAACGACGTGGTGTGTATGGCCACAGAGAAGAAAATGGGGATTCACGCCTCAGCTACATGCGCGCTTAATTTTGGGGAGAAGGACAACTGTATAGGCTACCTGTTAGGCGAAGAGAACATGGGAATGAAAATCATGTTTAACATGATGAATGAAGCCCGCCTGAGTGTTGGGGTCCAGGGACTTGCACAGGCCAGCGCGGCATACATGCATGCGCTGAAATACGCCAAGGAGCGCTATCAGGGACCTGAAATCACCACCATGAAAGATCCCCGGGCCCCCAAAGTGCCTATCATACAGCATCCGGACGTTCGTAGAATGTTGCTATGGATGAAAAGCGTGACTGAAGGTATGAGAGCGCTACTTTACTACGCAGCTTATTGCGAGGACAAGGTCCACATTGCTTCCAATGAAGAGGAAACCGCGAAATTCCAGGGATTCCTGGATATACTTATTCCTATATGCAAGGCCTGGAGTTCCGACATGGGCTTCAGGGTTACTGAAATGGCCATACAGATTCACGGTGGCTATGGTTACTGCAGGGAATATCCCGTCGAACAGTTCATGAGAGATTGCAAGATTGCCTCAATTTATGAGGGAACCAATGGCATACAGGCCCTTGACCTCGTCGGACGAAAGCTTGGATACAAACAGGGCCTTCTGTTCAAGAATATAGTGGCGGAAACTGGAATCCTTCTGAAATCAGCCAAGAAGAACTATCGTCTTAAAGACGTCGTGACTCCATTTGAAGAAGCGAGAAAGCTTTTGATTGAGGTCACAAGATACTTTGGATTGAAGAGCATAACTGAAGATTTTATGACTCCGATCCTGTATGCGACCCCGTATCTGGAACTTTTTGGGGACGTGGCTGTAGGTTTCATGCTTCTGTGGCAGGCAGTCATTGCTGATCGACGTTTGGAAGAGTTGTATGGTGACGCCAAGGCGGACACGCCGGAGAAGAAGGCTGAACTTCTCAAGACGAACCGTTCCGCCGCATTCTACCGTGGTAAAGTGGCTTCGGCAGAATTTTTTGCAAACACCATACTTTCACTGGCGCCCGGCAAGGCCAGAGCGATCATGAGCGGCGAACGTTCAGCTATCGATCTGCCAGAGGAATCGTTTGCTCTAGTTTAATCAAGATTGGAGTTACAAATATGAAAGCAAGAAAAGTTGTATTGGTTGACGCTATCAGGACCGCTTTTGGTCGAGCGGGAGAAAAAGGCGTGTTCTGGAACACGAGAGCGGACGATATGGTTGTCAAGGTGATCCGGGAGCTGATGCGCCGCAATCCTAACCTCAAGCCCGAAATGGTGGAAGAAAACGCCTGGGGAGTATTTTGTCAGGAAAAGGATCAGGGTCTAACCCTCGGCAGGACATCGGTCATACTTGCCGGTTTACCGGAGACCGTCGCTGGCTACTCGATTGACAGGATGTGCGCCGGAGGCATGAGCGCCATAACATCAGCGGCTTCGGCAATTGCGCTTGGAGGCTGTGATGTAGCAATCGCCGGTGGTGTGGAACACATGGGTCATCATCCCATGGGCGCCACAGCAGATCCCAACCCGAGATTCCTAACCGATAAACTGGTCGATCAAAGCGCCATGTCAATGGGAATGACCGCGGAGAATCTCCATGACATGTTCCCTGAAATCACCAAGGAAATGACGGACGAATACTCATTGCTTTGTCAAAAGAAAGCCGCCCGGGCCATAGAGTCTGGAAAGATCGGCGAAATGATAGTTCCAATGACTGTGTACACCAAGAATGGATGGGTGGTAGCCGATACTGATGAACAGCCAAGGCCACAAACCACTCTCGAAGGGCTGGGCAAGCTTAAAACTCCTTTCAGGGTCATGGGAAAAGTCACGGCCGGAAATTCTTCAGGACTCAACGATGGAGCGGCCGGATGCCTGCTCATGACGGCTGAAAAGGCCGAGGAGCTGGGCCTGGAGCCCAAGATGGAGCTCAAATCATTTGCTTTCGCTGGAGTTAAGCCCGAGATCATGGGAATTGGTCCGATTCCAGCTACTCATCGCGCTCTGAAAAACGCCGGCCTGAAAATTGAAGACATAGGACTCATAGAGCTTAATGAAGCATTTGCTGTTCAGGCTATTGCGTTCATGAATGAGTTTGGTCTCAAATTCCCGGACGATCCGAAAATGAATATATATGGTGGAGCAATTGCTTTCGGCCATCCACTGGCTTCATCCGGTGTCAGGTTGGCATGTCACCTGATGCATGGCTTCAAGGAGCATCCAGAGGTCAAATACGGCCTGACGACCATGTGTGTGGGACTCGGTCAGGGTGGAACCGTTATTTGGAAGAACCTTCAGCGTGACAACAAGAAGGACTCCAAAGAGCATAAGGATAAGGACTAAGGGCACAGCTTAATGGCGCCCATTGTTGAGGCATAAAATTGTATGACGTATTTGTTGACATACATTCTCAAACGATTTGACAGATTACTGTGCAAAGGAAGCTTTAGAAAGGAATAGCCATGGCTGAAGCGCCCACTTTATTTCATACTACCTATTACAAATCGCGTGTCGGCAAGATAGCGATTGTTACTATGGATAATGGTTACGACTACAAAAAACCCAACACATTCGGAGAAGAGGCCCTAGCCTCATTACATAAGGCTGTTAAAGGGATAGAGGCGGACAAGGACATCAAAGGCATGATGCTTTGCGGCAAGCACTATATATTTGCCGCTGGAGCTGATTTGATGCAAGTGCCCTTCATCAACACCTTCGAACAGGGTCGTCAGATTGGCGCAGCCGGTCACGCGGCCATGAAGAAGCTCATGGATCTGAAAATCCCGACGCTTGCAGCTATAAATGGAGCGGCTCTGGGTGGAGGCCTCGAGATATCGCTTTATTGTGATTACAGAACAATCTCGAAGGGCGTTCCCGCTGTCGCTTTCCCCGAGTGCTTTTTAGGGCTGGTACCCGGATGGGGAGGCTCGACACTTACCCCAAGGCTTATCGGACCTGAAAAAGCCCTTGAACTAATTGTTTACAACCCGCTGAACCAGAACAGGATGCTTGATGGAACAAAGGCTTTTCAGATGGGTCTGGCTGACAGGCTATTTGAATCAGTAGAGTTTTTTGATCAGTCCATGGCTCTGCTGGTCGATATTATTGATGGTAAAGAGAAAATTGAAAGACCTGCTCCAGACATGTCCAAGGTCAAACAGCACTGTGACGCGGCCAGAAGTTACGCTGACATGAGAGTCCATGGAGCCGCTCCCGCGCCTTACAGGGCCATTGATCTTGTTGAAGCGGCTTGTGATCTGTCCAGAAGTGTAGAAGACTGTTTTGCGGCCGAGGACAAGGCTCTGGGCGATCTCATCAAGAGCCGTCAGTGTAAAGCTGGAGTGTATAGCTTCGACCTGGTTCAGAGACGCGCCAAAAAGCCCGTTGGCCGTCCGAAGGACATTAAACCCCGACCAATCAACAAGGTCGGCATTATCGGAGCCGGTCTTATGGCCTCACAACTTGCCATGCTCTTCCTGAGACGGTATGGCGTGCCTGTTGTAATGAAGGACATCAAGCAGGAGTTCCTTGACAAAGGTTTGGGATATATTAAGGGCGAACTGTCTGCGCTAGTCAGCAAGGGCAGGATGACAAAGGCCAAATCTGACCACCTGCTTCACATTTTGAAGGGAACTCTGGATTGGAATGATTTTGCCGACTGCGATTTCGTCATTGAAGCCGTTTTCGAAGAAATGCCCATAAAGCAGCAGGTTTTTGCTCAAGCTGAGGAAGTAGTCTCTCCAACCTGCATTCTGGCGACCAACACGTCAAGCCTGTCAGTTACGGAGATGGGATCCAAGCTGAAAAACCCCGAGAGGGTAGTTGGTTTCCATTTCTTCAACCCAGTGGCTGTACTGCCTTTGCTTGAGATCATCAAGAGCGAAAAGACAGATGACGCTACCCTTGTGACAGCTTTTGAATGCGCGAAGAAACTGAAGAAAAACGCCATACTGGTGAAAGATTCCCCAGCTTTTCTTGTAAACAGACTTCTGACAAAACTTCTGACCGACTGTTTCCAGATGGTTGAAGAGGGAGCCACTTTTGAGCAGGTCGATGATGCGTGCCTGGCCTTGGGACTCCCAATGGCGCCCTTTGAGCTGTTGGCGTTTGTCGGAACAGCGGTGGCCTATCACGTGGGAGAAACCTGTCACAAGGCGTGGCCCGATAGATTCCTCCTGAATGATCGTCTCAAGAAGATGGTTGAAGCAAAGATACCTAACATCTACGATGGCATGGGACCATTCAAGAAAGTCAATCCAAAGGTCGCGGAAATTTTCGCCGACCGTGGAGACAAAGAGTTCGTAAAAGAGGAAATACTTGACAGAATCCTTACGAACCTGACCCTGGAAATTGACCATGTTCTGAAAGAAAAAGTGGTCAAGGATCCAAAGGATGTTGACACGGCGATGATCCTCGGCGCCGGCTGGCCATTCTTCAATGGTGGAATAACCCTTTACCTGGATGTCGTGGGATACACCCCGAAGGTTCTTCAGAAGGTGTTCTTCACTTTCTAGATCCTGTTTAACACTACAAAAACAACTGAAGCGCCCTCAGAATTCTGAGGACGCTTCTTTTTTTAGGTTCAAGGGAACTTATTAATCAGTGGTTTCCTGGAGGGACACTATCGTCAGGTATATCTTGTTCACGTAATCATAGATGCTATTAAATGAATCAAGTATCCTGATGTATAGAGATGAAGCCGATGGAGAGCAGAATCCCCGTTCTAGTCTGTCCCAATGAGCAAATCTGGCCTTCTCAACAAGGTCAGCTAGCTGACCTGCCTGAGACTTGACGTGATCCAGGATAAACTTGTTGCGCGTAAGAAAAGAATCTCTCAGGTTATGAAGGATGTCTACAGTCAACTCAAAGATGGCGTCAAGCTCTTTGTGAGCATTTTCAGAAAACGGCACTCTGTCTTTGATTTTGTTCTTCAGACAGATCATGAGAGTTTCAAGCATCATGCTGACTCTCTCAAGACGACTGGGTAGACGGATTGCAACTCGAAAAATGTTTTCTCCCAAGACTTCATATTCTTTCACCAGATCAGTAGTACAGTGTTTTTCCTGTTCCCTGACCTGCTCAAAAAGCGCCTCACAATCACACAGTTTATCTTCCTGCTCACTTTTGAAACCCGTTTGAAGTATCTTGGTCATCTCAATCATCTGATTGAGCATTTTCACTACTGTTCTTTCGGGTGTGTCGCAAACGAAGCCTTCCTCCTCTGGTCCCGCTTCTACGCGCTCCACCTCTGAATCAAGTTTCGGGCTCAATAGACGAAGCGGATTCCATACGTATCGATTGTCTTTCATTGCGAGCTCCTTTCTCGATCAGAGCGATCACAAATTACCAGCGACGTATTTCGCAACTGATATCGTGACCAACAAAACAGTCAGATATTTTCATGATTCCTTGGCTGGAACCTGCTCAGCCGCTTTAGCGGCTGCAGCCGCTTTTTTAGCCGCCTGTTCGGATTTTATCTGTTCAACGGCCTTCGCCTGACGTTCAGGGTCAGTGTATCTGAAGATGAACTGTTTACTGCAAGCCCATACTCCGGCTCTTGCAGCCTCATCATCGAGTTTTTCATAGTCAATTTCAATTCTGTCATTGACCATGTTAATTATATCTTTGGCTTTTCTTGTACAAGCTCCGCAGTGTATACAACCCGCGTTGCATACGTTGGTGACAGCCTTGCCAGAATCGCGGCTGCTGCATGGCACGTAAACCGGAGCGTCTTTAGGCATGAGCTGAAGAACCTGCTTCGGGCAGGCTTTAATACAGACACCACAACCTGTGCATTCCTCAGGATCTATCACAGGCATGTTGTCTTTCATGTGTATCGCATGAAATGGACACGCAGCCTCACAATCTCCATAACCGATGCAGGCAAACGTGCATTCATAGGGACCACCAAAGGCTATAGCCGCCGCCTGACAAGTATCATATCCAACATAAGAATACTTCTTGGCGACCTGCCCCTCATTTCTGGAGCATCTCAGCACGGAGATCACCGGAGCGGCTGCTCCTGCTGCTTTGCCCGTTATTTCCGCCACCTTGTCCGCTACCGTCTGCTTACCGGGAGCACATTTGTTGGGCGGACAATTCGGATCTGTAACCACCGCTTCAGCATAAGACTCGCATCCCGCATAGCCACAGGCTCCACAGTTAGCGCCAGGTAAAGCGGCTCGAACGGCTTCTATCTTGGGATCAAGCTTTACGGCAAATTTCTTTGCGGCAATGGCGAGGGCCAAACCGCAAAGTATTCCAAATACCAGGAAAAACAGTATTCCATTCAGAGCTATGGTCCAAACACTATCCATTTTAGAGCGCCTCCAAGCAGAGTCCAATTACCCTACTGATCTAATTTTCAACCTCTAGAAGATTGACAAGCCGGAGAAACCGAGGAATGCCAATGCAAAAAGACCGGCCACAACAAAGGCTATGGGCAGCCCTTTAAAAACGGCAGGAACACGGCATAACTCGAGCTTTTCCCTTACGCACGCCATCAGGAACAGCGCTAAGGCGAATCCTACTCCAGCGCCCAGACCCTCCGCTATACTTTCAAAAAGACCATAGCCACTGTCCACGTTGATAAGTGGAACTGCCAGAATAATACAGTTGGTGACTATAAGCACGAGAAACACTCCCAGCTTTTTGAACAGAAACGGATTTACCTTCCTTAACATAGTATCCATGGCCTGAACAAAAATGGCAACAGTTCCGATGAATACAATGATCTGAAGGAACTGAAGCTGCAACGCGGTCAGGACATAAGTGTAAAGCGCCCAGCAGAAGATCGCGCTCAAAACCATAACAATAGTGAATGTGATGCCCATACCTATGGCTGTGTCTTTCTTCTGAGATACGCCGAAGAAAATACAAAGCCCCAGATACTTGGTAAAAACGAAGTTGTTGATGAGCATGGCGCCCAGCAGAATGGTGAACAGTATCTGAGCCTGGCCTTTCTTGATTGAGAAATCGAGTTTGCCAAGCACCTTCCCGTCTGATGTCACATCCTTGGCTTCAACCGTATATTCGCTGGAAAGATTGAGCGGATCCTGGAACTTGAGGTCAGCTGAAGTCCTGCGGGCATCCAGAGTGACCGATTGGACAGGAATACGGATGTCGGGATCGGTTTTTTCAAATACGTTGAAGTTTGCGGTGTTCTTGGCCCAGGCTTCATCTACCGGGGTTCCGAACGATATGCTAATCTCGGTGTCTTTCTTGAACGAACCGCTGAGCGAAGCCTCAGAAAGGTTCACCGTAATCATTACCAGCGCCAGGACAGCTCCAAGCACATAGGCTGATCGGGAAAATCGTTTCTTTTTCATGGTTAGTGAGCCCCTCCCGATGTGGGGATTTTCCCCGTAAGCTTGTACTCTATCCAGTTGAATGCAGCCATGAGAAATCCGATGACGAAAAAGCCTCCCGCTGGAAGAATCATTATCAGTAGCGGACCGGATTCCATCAACTCTATGCCAAAAAGCCTGCCTGTTCCAAATACCTCCCGTATGGCGCCTATGACGACCAGACCAAAGGTGAAACCAAGCCCCATGCCCAAGCCATCAAAAAATGAAGGGACTAGAGGCTCTTTTGATGCAAACAGTTCAAGCCGTGAAATGATGATGGCAAACACGACTATCAATTTAACAAACAGGGCAACCTTTTTGTAAACATCAGGCGATATGACCGGCAAAATCATGTCAATGACGGTAACCCAAAGAGCGATGACGATAACGTACGCCGGTATTCGGATTCTGGGGTGAATATATGATCTGAACATTGCAACCGTGCAGCTCGAGAACACCTGAACAAATATAACGGCCAGTCCAAGCATCAAACCGTTTTCTACTGAGGTCGTAACCGCCACGGCAGGACACATACTTAAGGCCAGCCGGAAAATCGGGTTTTCCGGTATCAGGCCGTTCCAGAGAAGTTGGACGTTTCTATTCAACATGAACCTCCATTAAAACGCCACTGACAAGGATTTATCCTTGATAGCTTCGTTGAGGATATCGAGACGGTAGACGAACTTTTTCACTGTGTCCACAACACCGACTGTCAGGGCTTTACTGGAGATGGTAGCGCCAGTCAAAGCATAGATGTTGTCGTTGAGGTGTTGCTGCTTGATCTCTTTGATCTGCTGGTCTGTCAGACCTTTCTTCCTGGCTTTTTCCGGGTCCAGAGCTGCTGCATATTCCGCAGGCAGAGGATCCTTTGTCACCGTGAGTTTCTTGAGCAAATCCAGAGTCTTGCCGTTGTACTGATTCTTGAAGAAATCCTTCTTGATCTCATCACCAAGACCAGGATCCTCCTCCGAGTGCGTTACCGCAACTCCAGTAACAGTGAAATTCGGGTCCAGAGACACCATTAGTTTAATGAAAGTCTTAAAACCTTGTGTTGAACCCGAAACCACATAACCAAGTCTCTTGTCTCCCAAGTCAGCAACATATAACGTCTGAGCGTGCTTTATTTTTGTCCCTTTTGGGAGGTCGGCAAGAATTGCTGCATCCCTGGTGGCCGGCTCATTCAGCTGGGAGGCGTCGGCCTTGATCTGAAAGATCTCGCCAGGCTTTCCATTCAGGTCTATCTCGGCAAAGGCGTATTTGTGATCCTTGAGTGGAAGAAGATAAGCCAGCATAAGGCTTCCATCAGGCTTCGTGACAACGAATCTTTCCACGTGGTGAATGTTGAGGTCACTCGGGGCTTTCTTTCCAGGCCCGTAACCCAATAATGACTGTATGGTCTCCTGATGCCCCTTTTCTTCAATCTGTTTCTTCAGGTGATCTGTTTGAGCGTAAACAAATCCCAGAATTAAAGACGCGGCAACGCAGACAGCGGTTAGACTTGCTACAATTTTTATGATCTCTTTCATGGATTCCTCATCAGCGACTCATAGAAGAGCTATTTGGTGGCAGCGACAGGCGCAGGTTTGGGTGGAGCGAATCTTTTTGGCTGAAACCAGTCGTCCAACGCCGGTGTCAGGCAGTTCATGAGGAGGATCGCGTAGCAGACACCCTCCGGGTAGCCACCCTTGACGCGAATCAGCACCGTCAGAATCCCTACACCAGCTCCAAATATTATTTGAGCTGTCTTGAGAGTCGGCGACGTAACATAGTCCGTACACATGTAGAAGGCGCCCAACATAAGACCACCCGAAAAAACATGGACAAACGGATTACCGGTTCCCAGCGTTGGGCCACCAATCAGCCAGGCCATAAAACCGGCGGACACTATCGTCGCAACTGGAATGTGCCAGGTTATTATGCCTCTGAAAATCAGGAAAAGTCCTCCCAACAGTATCAGCAGGCCAGAAGTTTCCCCGATGCAACCCGGTTTGAAACCCAGGAAAAAGTTGTAATAAATGGAATCCAGCGATCCAAATTGTTGAGTTAGAGCCGTCATGCCGTACTGCTTCAATACACCGAGTGGAGTCGCAGTCGAAATGGCGTCCACGCTACCAGGACTCAAAAAAACCGTGATAGGCGCCTTGGAAAGCTGTGCCGGCGGAATCCAGGCAGTGGTGATCGCGACCGGAAATGCGGCCTGCAAAAAGGCTCGACCCACCAACGCCGGGTTCCAGACATTGTAACCTATCCCACCCATCAGTTCCTTCGCAATGAAGATAGCCGCAAAGGCGCCGATGACCGGTAGGTAATAGGGAACACCTGGTGGGATTACCAAGGCCATCAATAGTCCTGTCAGCACGGCGCTTCCGTCGCTAACCAGGACCTTGCGGCCCATCGCCTTCTGGCAGATGATCTCTACAACTACACATGAAACAACACTTATCGCAGTCAGTATCAGGCTGCGTAAACCAAAATTGTAGATGGACAGCAACAGAACGGGCATCAAGGTCGCAGAAACCGTCCACATGATGCCTGCAGTTGTAGTGCCCCTTCTTATATGCGGAGATACCGAGACAGACCATTCTGGTCTGACGTTCGGATTATTTTGTTCTCGAGTTTCGATCGTCCGACCCTCCCGTAGAGTTAGATTTAAGTCTTAGACAATGTCGCTGACCTTATAATAAACAGCGCTCAGTTCCTGTTAACCAGAAGCCTCATGTCAACCATGCTTTTTCACGGCTATCTTGGCGAGTCTTGCAAACTGGACCAGTGGTCTTTTTGCCGGACAAACATAAGCGCAGCATCCGCATTCAAAGCAGTCCATGATTCCGAATTTGGTCGTTAGATGGCCCTTGTCAGCCTCTACGTAAATCGCCACTTCCTTCGGGGCCAAGCCCATGGGACAGGCCTGCATGCACCAGCCACAGTGAATGCATGGACCGTATTCACCCAGGTCCGTCTCGGTACTGTCAAGGAACAACACACCTGAAGTAGTTTTTGTGATGGGAACATCCAGCGCCGAAATGGCAAATCCCATCATGGGACCTCCAGAGATTATCTTGACAAGATCCCTGGTTCCTCCAAGATAGTTCACTACATCCTGAAGCAGCGTGCCCACCTTCAATTTAAGGTTGGCCGGCCTGTTTATCGCCTTGCCC
Organism: uncultured Desulfomonile sp.; assembly: GCA_964542775.1. Lineage (GTDB taxonomy): Bacteria > Desulfobacterota > Desulfomonilia > Desulfomonilales > Desulfomonilaceae > CAITZA01. Next base: position 10,776 of record CAZIVV010000122.1, on the reverse strand, counting down.
GAAAAAGTCGCAACCTTCTCATAGAGCGGCTTGTTCATCGCGCAGGCTTCATGAACGGATACAGTGGTTGATATGTTCTGGACTATCACCCCTACGTCAAACGGCAAGCCACCGCCCGGGACAGCCCTCTTGGTCAGGGAATATATCAACTGCTTTTCGGAGCCCTGAGGATACTTCACTTCCATTCCCTGAGCCGATATCTCAAAGTCGTCCTTCCCTCCGTTCTTGGCAAGCGCTTTGGTCATGGCATTGATAGCGTCGGGTTTGTTAAGCTCAATACCGATGACGCATTTCTTAATCCCAAGTATCTTGAGAATTATCTTGGCGCCTTCAATGACCTGATCAGTGTGTTCAAGCATCAATCGGTGATCGGTCGTAAGATAAGGCTCACATTCTGCGCCGTTGAGAACCAGGGTGTCTATTTTGGCTGCTGGTGGGGGAGATAACTTTACGTGGGTTGGGAATCCTGCGCCTCCCAAACCTACTATTCCCGCATCTTTAACTCTTGCGAGAAGTTGTTCACGCGGCAACTTGCGCCAGTCTTCAGTTTCGTAAACTCTAGGAGCGGCTTGCGGATCCCTATCTATGACGATGGCGTCACAACGAACCATCGTGGGATGGGGCCGAGGTTCAATTGTTTTTACCACTCCCGTCACGCTGCTGTGGATTGTAGCTCCAAGAGCTTTCTCTACAACAGCTATCGGCTCTCCCTCCTGAACTTCCTGTTTCTTTTTAACCAGAGATTTGGCTGGAGCCCCAAAATGCATGGAAAGAGGAATAACAACCTGATCCGGTGGCGCCATCTCCTCTATTGCCAGATGCTCGGTTAGCTCCTTGTGTTCATCTGGATGAATACCGCCTTTTGGAAAAGTAAATCCTGACATGTTTCCTCATCGCTTGGGCTACGTCGATAACAGAATTCATCGCTCTCCAGGGAGTCCAGAGCCTCCGTCGGAAATCTTTTACGTCATTTTACGACGTGCCCCTTTAAAATTGGTGAATTGTAAAAGATAGTACCCTTAAGGAACAACTGATAACGTGTCACTACGTTGAATAAACCTTGTAACACATCTGAAATCATATAATTGTCATGACGCAGTGTCAAGACTTATTACCTTGACTGTTGCCATTAAAACGGCTTGTTCCAGGGTGTATCAGCTCGATATTTCTGCTTTCAACGTTGACTCACAAATCAGTTTCTCCCTTTCGAGTAACCCCTAAAGGTCCCTGAAAAAGGCATCAAAAATTCACTTACCAGAATTCTTGAACCCAGAAACCTGACCATGTGATCACATTTTTACTGGCCTGATTGAGCGCAGTCTGTTCAGTCGATCTGTTCTGAAATGTTCAGCATCCGCCAGGGTCGATTCCGCGAACATTACGCGATCACCGGGCCTTAGTTGAGCAACCTTGTCAATGTCAGGACTGATTATGGTGGCTATCTTCGCGTAACCGCCTACTGTCTGTTCCACGAGAAGAATTATGGGCTGCCCATCTGGTGGAATCTGTATACATCCTGAGAGGCTTGGTTCAGAAATTATGGTGACTTTTGAATGATCCCTGAATGTCACTTTCGGACCGGTCAAACGGCAGCCCATTCTGTCTGATCTAGCGCTGGAAATATACTCCGAAGAAAAAAGAGTCTCTGCGTTTCCTACAAAATAGTCATCCTGGGGACCAGCGATTGCTTTCAAGCTCACCGTGTCTCCAAGATTCGGCCTGAATTCCTCATCCAGAGTGAAAGAGACTGGATGAGTTGGGCAGCGAAGAGCCTGAATGAAATCGCCTCCATCCAGACTTCGTCCTTCAATTCCACCGAGTCTGGCGGCGATGTAGGTTGAGCAGCTACCCATAACAGGCCTTCTGAATATACCGCCTCTGACGGCCAGGTAACCTCGCATTCCCTTGGCCGCTGTGGCCACCTGCACGACATCCCCTTTCTTGACACAGATTGAAGTCCATAGCGGCCTCGTGTCTCCGTTGACACGCAGAGCCATTTGCGCCCCGGTCACAGCGATCATGCAATCGGCCAGGGCCGACATGGTGGGCCCCTTGAACGTCATTTCAAGAACTGGCGCATCATCGCTATTTCCGACAAGTCTATTGGCTACAAGACTTGAAAATGAGTCTAAGGCGCCAGAGACGGGAATTCCGTATTTTCTAAAACCGAATCGGCCTCTGTCCTGAATCGTGGTAAGAGGCCCTGGGTCTATTATCTGAAAAACGTTTTCAGCCATTTAATCCAGAGAGGTGGTCGAATTCTGAACGTGTAACAGGCCTGAATCTAACAAGGTCACCGGCTCTGTAAAGAAAAGGATCGGCCCTGTCGGGCTTGAAAACAACTGTAGGGGTTCTCCCTATCAGGCGCCATCCGCCAGCGCTTTCTATCGGGTATATTCCCGTCTGGCTGCCGGCTATGCCCACAGACCCCGCCTTGACTTTTTCCCGTGGGGTATCCAGCCGTGGAGCCCTAATTCGATCACTCATCCCACCCAGAAAAGCGAATCCTGGCGTAAAGCCCAGCATATAGACAAGATACTCGCCGGATGTATGGATATCTACCACTTCATTCACACTCAGGCTGTTCAACCGGGCTACATATTCCAGATCCGGACCAAATTCTTCATCGTAAAGAACAGGAATCTCAACAAGCCTTGGCTTGCGGGGAATCCCGGACTCGAGTCCTGATTCAACGGATTCAATAAACCTGACTACGGAATCGTAAGAGCAAATCGCGGGATTGTAATGAACCAGGAGTGAATTGTAAGCGGGGATAACTTCAATTAGTCCCGGGAACGCACTAGACTCGATTACGTCGACAAGGCAATGAACGCGCAGATTCGTTTCCCGATTAATGCCATCGCCGAGCTGCACAAGCGCCCCCGTGTCTCCAACAACTCTGAATCTGGGATGCTTGAAAATCATCATTGTCCTACGGAATCATGGTTATTCCAACGCAGCCGTGACGCATCCGGCCCATCGGGTTGACTCCCACCAACTTCACAGGATTCAGAATCAACTAAAAGGTTGAGTTGGCGCCATCTTGAAACCTGGAACGCCTGGGCGACTCTATCCTGAGACCTTTTGCCTCTAGCCCTGCCCTGATGGCTCTCACGAGCGACAGAGCGGATTCGTTGTCACCATGTACACATAGGGACTGCGCCTCAAGATCAATCACTGAACCGTCCACGGCCTCGATCCTTCCTTCCAGAGCCATCATGATAGCCCTGTCGGACACCTGCGACGGGTCCGATATGACAGCCTTCGGATTATCTCTGGAAACCAGACTTCCATCTTTGCTGTAATGCCTGTCCGGGAAGGCTTCCCTGCATACGCTGATTCCAGACGAATCGGCAATGGATGCCAGTCTGTCTCCGCGTGGTCCAGCAAGAACGAAGAGATCCAGGTTGTTGTTCAGTCCTGCTATTGAATTGCAGATTGCGTGCGCCACTCTCTCATCGTTGAGCGCTCTGTGGTAAAGAGCTCCGTGAGGCTTGACATGGGTCATGTCTGTTAAGTGTGTCAGACAGAAGGCGTATAAGGCCCCGACCTGATAGGTGACGTAAGATTGTATCTCTTTAGGGGAACAATCCATGTGGCGTCGCCCGAAGCCTACCAGATCCGGGTAACCAGGGTGGGCCCCGATACATAAACCATGACTCACCGCTACCTCGACGGTTTGGCTCATGACCATGGAGTCGCCCGCATGCCATCCGCACGCCACGTTGGCCGAAGAGATGTATCTCATCACTTCGAAGTCCAGGCCGAGCCTGTAGGCTCCAAAGCTTTCTCCCAGATCACAATTTATGTCTATCGATTTAAGGGACATTTCTCAGGCGCGCAGGATTAAACCTGCAATTTCAGAGAGGGCCAACGAAAACAAAATACCACAAACAGGATTTAGTGATGAGCGGCTTTAATTCTGCGAACTGCTTTTTAGAGCCTCCGCCTGAAAATACATTATCAGTGGATCGATCACATCATCCAACCTACCCTCCATGACAGCGTCAAGCTTGTAGAGAGTCAGGCCTACTCTGTGGTCAGTGACACGATTCTGAGGAAAATTGTATGTCCGAATCCGTTCCGAACGATCACCTGATCCAACCTGATTCTTGCGTTCCTTGCTGATTTCAGAATCCCGCTCTTCTTCCATTCTCTCCAACAGTCGGGCCTTCAGTATTTTGATGGCCTTGGCCTTGTTCTTGTGCTGCGATTTCTCGTCCTGGCAGGTGACAACTATATTGGTTGGCAGATGTGTGACACGGACAGCGGAGTCAGTAGTGTTGACGCTTTGTCCGCCTGGACCTGACGATCGGTAAACGTCTATCTTCAGGTCCTTGGGGTCAATTGTGACCTCAACATCATCCGCTTCGGGCAATACGGCTACCGTAATCGCTGAAGTATGAATTCTCCCTTGGGATTCGGTAGACGGCACCCTCTGGACCCGGTGGACACCGCGTTCGTACTTGAGCCTGGAAAACGCTCCATGTCCGGTTACAAGGACAATTACTTCCTTGAAACCTCCAGATGCGCTATCCGACGAAGACATTAATTCCACTTTCCAACGTCGGGTTTCAGCATACCTTCCATAGGCCCTGAACAGGTCTGCGGCAAAAAGTGAGGCCTCTTCACCACCTGTCCCGGCCCTGATTTCAAGAAATACGTTCTTGTCGTCATTCGGGTCTTTGGGAAGTAGCAATAAATTGAGATTGCCCTCTATTTCAGCCTGGCGCTCTTTCAGTGACGCCAGATCTTCCCGCGCCATACCCACAAGCTCAGGATCAGATTCTTCATCCAGCATTTCTTCCAGTTCCCTGATCTGATTCACAGTGGATGTGTACGACCTGTAAGCTTTTATAATTTCATCAAGATCTGACTGTTCTTTAGAAAGTTTTCTCAGTTGAAGTGGATCAGTGATAACTTCAGGTTTGGCAAGTTCGACCGTGAGCTCTTCGTACCTTTTGTTTAATTCCTCTAGTTTTCCGTATGCCTGCATGTATTAGTTTCAAGTCGCTGAGGAGTCGTTGTGCGCCCAGCGTTCCTCTCTTTCCAGTGTCTTTTTTAAAGCTACTATGGCTACTTCAATCTGATCATCGCTCGGCTCACGAGTGGTTAGCTTCTGAAGCCATAACCCCGGTAAAAGGAAGCCTCTGAGAATCCGGTTGTCGTATCTCTCCCCCAATCGTATGATTTCATAAGAAATGCCGGCGATCGGAACCAACAGCAGCATCTTGAACAGAATATACACAGCGTTGGTAAGAATGTTGCTCCCCATGATTTCTTTTGGAAGGAAGGGGAAGACTGCCGTGAACAGGAAGATACTCAACATTAGCACCAGGAGGATGAATGCAGTGCCGCAACGGGCGTGAAGGGTCGGATACTTTTTGGCGTTCTCAACCGTGAGTTCGTCGCCGCGTTCATACGCGTGAATAGACTTGTGTTCCGCGCCATGATACTGAAAGACGCGTCGAATGTCTTTCATAAGTGATATTAACGCTATATACGCCACAAAAATGCTGACCTTTATCACGCCATCGACCACATGAAACCATACGCTACGAACTCCCAGATCGATGCCGAACACTGCGCCAACCCCCATGGTCGCAAGGTGTGGCACAACAACAAACAGCAACATGGCCCCGCCTATGGCAAACGCTATCGTACCCGCCAGAGCCCATGGACCAAGCTTCTCCTCTTCTTCGCCAAGCGCTTCCTGCGCCGAATAGGTCAGAGCCTGTATGCCGTTGAACATGGCCTCATAAAGGACTATGCAACCCCGTAGAAATGGATTTCTCAGAATGGGCCACTTTTCCATGGGAGAACGCCATCGATCTTCCCGGACAGAAAGATTGCCATCAGGCCGCCTCACAACCACAGTAAATGTCTTTGGAGCGCGCATCATTATGCCTTCAATGACGGCCTGTCCACCGACTTTTATCTGTCTGGTAGCATTATTGTTGTCAGTAATTAGCATTAATCCACTAGCCCTGTTTCACTGTAATGAGAGCCTGTCACAAATTGGCGCCGCCAGAAATCTAGCGGAGACGCAGAAAAACCAACAACTGCGTTATGCCTTTTTGGCGTTCCTGGAAGCCTTGGTGGCTTTTTCTTCTTTTTTGTTCGTCTTGGCGGGCTTCTTTCCTGTTGCTATCTGGGTATCACCGTATTTCTTCATGAATCTCTCGACACGGCCTGCGCTGTCTATAAGCTTCTGTTTCCCTGTAAAGAATGGGTGACAGGACGAACAAATTTCGATTTTATACTCTTCCTGCAATGACCGCGTGGGCATTTCAGCGCCACACGCGCATCTGAATGCTGTTTCCTTATAGGCTGGGTGAATGCCTTTTTTCATCGTAACCCTCCAGAAATAATCTTGAACACAATATAATAACACGAACACACGGATATCCAAACTATTATTTAGATATCCGGGCGTTTATTTGATCCATTACATCTACTGCCGATAAATTAATCAGTCAGAGCCAAATAACAAGGCCTATCACTTTGCGAAAGCGCTTGTGATTGGCCCGCACAAAATGCAGATTTCCAGACTGAATGTCCGCCGGGAGGTCAAACCGAACATTCGCTGTTCTGTTGTCAAACCAGCTACTTGTTCATCACCTGAAGGAATTCCCTATTCGAGTCTGTCTGCATTATCTTGTCGAGCAGGAATTCCATGGCGTCAACTGAATTCATATCGGCCAACAATTTTCTAAGCAGCCAGATTCTCTGGAGATCCTGCTGGCTGAGGAGTAGTTCTTCTTTTCTGGTTCCAGATCGGTTTATGTCTATGCATGGGAAGATCCTGCGTTCCAGGAGACGTCGATCCAGATGGATTTCCATGTTTCCAGTGCCCTTGAATTCCTCGTAAATTACTTCATCCATTTTACTACCGGTGTCGATGAGGGCGGTGGCTATGATTGTGAGGCTGCCACCTTCTTCGATGTTCCTTGCCGCGCCAAAAAACCTTTTCGGTCTGTGAAGCGCGTTGGAGTCAACGCCGCCTGACAGAATCTTACCGCTTGGTGGAACTACAGTATTGTGGGCTCGAGCCAGACGGGTGATACTATCTAGCAGAATCACTACATCTTTTTTGTGTTCAACAAGCCTTTTTGCCTTTTCGATGACCATGTCGGCCACCTGAACGTGACGTTGGGCCGGTTCATCGAATGTGGAGGAAATGACCTCGCCTTTGACCGACCTTTGCATGTCAGTGACTTCCTCGGGCCGTTCATCTATTAACAGGACAATCAGGTAAATTTCCGGGTGATTTATTGTAAGACTGTTGGCGATTTGCTGCAATAGAACGGTCTTTCCCGCTTTTGGGGGACTAACTATCAAGGCGCGCTGCCCCTTTCCGATGGGGGCCACCAGATCCATGATGCGCATGGAGTACAGCGTAGGCGATATTTCAAGCTTAAGCTTCTCATCAGGATAAAGCGGGGTAAGGTTATCAAAGAGGACTTTGTCCCTGACCATTTCCGGGTCTTCGCCGTTGATCTGGTCTACTTTGAGCAGAGCGAAATATCTCTCCGTGTCCTTTGGAGGCCTTATGTATCCCGCAATGGTGTCACCTGTGCGCATGTTGAATCTTCTGATCTGGCTCGGAGAAACGTAGATATCGTCGGGTCCCGGAAGATAATTGTAGTCAGGAGCTCTCAGGAAGCCAAACCCATCCGGCAAAGTCTCCAGAACACCCTCCCCTCTGATGGGCTGCTCTTTCTCAGAGTGCTGGTGAGCCTGAAGTATTGCAAATATTAGCTCCTGCTTTCGCATGCTACTGGCGCCCTCTATTTCCAACGAATTGGCAATAGCGAGCAGTTGGCTGACTTTCTTTTCTTTGAGCTCTTGAACGTCCATAATGTCTCCTGGATATTTAGATGATGATTTTGTCTGTCGTATGAATGATTATGTTACTAGAGGTTTTGTTCAGGGGAATGATTACAGATGGGCCAATCAAACACGGACCTCTTGTCGCAGGCCCCAACCCTTATGACTATTTCCTCGGAGGAACTTTTGTCCCGGAACAGGATCAGTTTGTAAAGTAGCTTAAAATTTATTAATAAACGTTAAGTAACGTGTCAAGTAATTTATTTCAAATATGGATTGATCCCGACATCGTATGAACATAATATCACAATCATGAAACAGATGACTCTTGATTTTTCGTCCCAGACATTTTCACATCTCGACGGTATTGTAGCCCACAGTGGTATTCAACTTGCCTGGAAGTCACTGGTATCCATAATCGCTCACGAAGGCACCGGTTGCGCATCCCCTATTCTGATTCACGGTGTTCCTGGTTCCGGAAAAACTACCCTTTTGCGTTCATTTTTCAATTCCCTGGCGGATTCTGGCATCCTACGCCAAGAGCATATCAGGTTGGTTGGACCGCAACTTGATTCGAGTCGTTTTCCGGATCTTGAGGAATTGGATCGTCAGCAGACTGATGGAGCCAATGCTGTCAAGATATTGGGCATAGACGACGTTCATCGCATAGCAGCCGATGACTCCTATAGCTTTTGGAATATCTTCAACATGCTTGCCAGACAAGACGGAATACTCGTCATGACCTCACGGCTTCACCCGTCGGTAATGTTTGAGGGAAACGACCACTTGCGCTCGCGCCTCCTGTCAGGCCTGGTGATCAGTATTGAACTACCCAGCGATGCAGAGCGCCTACTCCTACTAGACCACATGGCAAGACTAAAAGGTTTCCGGCTTGGGCTGGACGTCTGCAATTATATTTTGAGGCGAAAATCCCGCAACCTGAAGGAACTTGACTCCATTGTCCGGCTGCTGGATTCCAAATCACTCGAGACAAAAAAACGTGTGACCATCCCCATGGTCAAGGAACTTGAACAGCTCGGTCTTATATAGAATCAAGGGGCGCATTGAGATCCATAATACTCAAAAAGACGGACAGGGGAGAAGCTGACGAGCTGGTTACGTTCCTGAGCCGTGATTGCGGCTGGATGACCGGTATTGCAAAGAATTCCAAGAAGAGCCGCGTCCGATTTGGAGGTAACCTCGAACCTTTCACCATAGTAGACTTGAATCTGCGTCACAGGAAGCGCGATGAGTTCGTATGGATTGATGAGGCTTCCATTCTGAGAACGTTCACCAACATCAGACTTGAGATGCAGTCATTCGCCATGGCTTCATACTTTCTCGAATTGGCTTCTGTTTTTTCAGGCGAATCACAAGCTGAGGAATCACTGTTCGATTTCATGGAGAATTTTCTGTCGCAACTTGACACATCCAGATTCAATCCGTCCATGGCGCTTCTGCAGGAAATCGAATTGCTGGGGCTCTTGGGTTACTCCCCAACTCTGAATGTATGCCCAATATGCTCAAAAACATTTAACGTCACTGAGGGTGGGTTATTTAGCGCTGATTTGGGCGGAGTGGTCCACGAGGCGTGTTGTAGCAGCCGGTTTGACCAGCAACTGGCATTGTCTCCTGACACGCTGACACTGCTGCGCCGGGCTTTCGACAAGGACAAAAGTCTGCGCAGCAGGTTCAGGCTCAATTCCAGGGGTCAGGCCGAATTGAGAAAAGCTCTGTCAAGCTTTGTTAGATGGCTGCGCTGCGCCGATTTCAAGTCTCTGCGTTTCATGGAAAACACTGGACTAATTCATCAGACAGAGCAGGAAATAAGCTCTCAATAGAGACTGCAAATGGTTACCTCGTAACGGTCTGATTTGGCTTACTCTCAAAAGTCCCACTCATGATCCTGTCCAGACTGGTAGCAAAATTTTCACTGTCTGTCCCTGCAGCCCGTTCTAGCGCATAAAGTTTGTTGGAAAGCGTCGCCGCGTTGACTTTGAGCCTTTCCACTTCTTTGCTGTAAGCCTGGTTATCACTGGACAGCTTCTCAATCTGTGTGGTAGCCGATTCGATGCGCTCTTGGGCCTGCTGTAACTCGCCCTTGAGTATTGAGGCTTCCTTGGAGCTTTTCTCCGCAGCTTCAGTCACGGTAGCAAGTTGAGCGTTCACTTCAGTGAGTTCTGTCTTCAGACGCGCAGATTCAGCCTCCGCAGCTGTCTTCAGCTGTGTGGCGTCAGACCAGGCCTTCTTCAGGGTCGCCAGTAGTTCTTCCTTGTCCGCTACTTCCTGTTTCATTTCATTGACCTGAGCCGACAGGTTTTTCAGTTCCATTCCCATCTGGTTGATCTGGGCAGTCTTCTCAGTTGTCTGGCTATCATACTGTTGAGTCTTTTCCTCAAGCGCTTCCTTGATACCCTTTAATTCGGCGTCCAGCGCATCAGCTTTTTCAACGGCTTTGGCCAGATCAGTGTCCCTTGCCTGACTTTCTTTTGTCAACTTTTCCAGCTTGGAACTCAATTGCTCCGCCTTGAATTCAGCGAGAGCCTTTGCGCCCATGAGCGCTACTCTACTCTGGCTGTCAAGAGCCCCAGAACTACTCACTGTAGGACTTTCCTGAGATTGGGCGGAACCGGCTTCTTCTTTCTCAATCTCATCAAGCTTGCTTGTCAGAGACTGAACCTGGTCCTCAAGCGTTTTATTGATATCAATCTGTTTTTCAACCTCCGTGCGCGCACGATCCAGTTCGGACTCCAGACTTGAAATCATTTGTTGGCTCTGTTCGTTTGAGGCGCCCGGTTTAGGACCTGGTCCGCACCCAAAAATCATCGGAGAAACCAGCAGCGCTATGGCCAAAAAGTATCGTGAACGGCACATTGACATTTCTCCTTGTTTGTTCTGCAATGAAAAGAAAAAGATATCATTATACTTACAAATAAATCTATTATA